>CAYYOI010000011.1:0-39043 GCA_964473285.1 uncultured Methanosarcinales archaeon
CCTCTAAATTATTGAGATGAACTTATATTTATGTCTTTTTAAATTACCAATGTCAGTAAACGAAAAACTTAAAAAATAATCTTACTATGAAAATTCTCAGGGGAAATTTTTATTAAAAAGAGGCAAATGTATTCAATTAGATCAAGCCAAATAAACAGAGTCAGCACGCTCATAGTGGTCGCTTGTTTTGTCCTACTTCTAGTCCCTACAATGTTTGCTTCTTTTAATATACTGAATACCTCAAACACAACACTTTATGCAATACATAATGGGGAGGAAATCCTTTTAGAAGAGAATCAGTCCAATGCTGTGAACGTTGAAGGATTCTGGCTTTCATTAACTCAAATAGATCCTTATCTGGATAATAATACCTTGCATATCTTGGTTAGATACGGCAATCAGAGTATCAGGAAGAATGTTACAATAAATGTGACAGATAATTCAACAGGGATAACTGAAAATGAAACAGACAATGCTGATTCAATGAATCTTACAAATCCAAATAATACAACAACAAAAAGAAATATCACAAAAAACAAAACAGATAATCTCTCTACACAAGTGAGTAGTAACACCTCTTCCCTTGAAGACAAAAACTCCTCTGGCATTGAAGACAAACATGAAAAAAATGTATCCATAAAATCCAACTCAACAAAGTTCAATATCTATAAGGTGCAAAAAGCTGCAAGGGTAGGGGAGCCTGTAAAGTGGGTATATAGGGTTGATGTTGAAAATCCAGATGAAAACTCTTCTCTTGAGCTTGATTTGCCTGAAAGAGTCAATAATCTAAAGGTTGTTTCAGGTAAAGGCAACTTACAGGAGAAAAAGCCTGCGACCATGAGTATGTCGAATGTAAGATATACTTTCCATCCAGAGGATCTAGATTCAAACTACACACTTACTTATGAGACCCCTGGTCCGAAGAAAAGGGAGGAGAACATAAAAGATACACCTGCAAATTACATGAAAGAGGTTGTGGTCTCTTCAGAGGATTCATATCATTACAAAAACATCTCTGTTGAAGCAGATATAAAACCTGCGCGTAAGGGAGATATTACTTTATTCTGGGATCAAAACGGGCTTGTAGATGTTACTGATTCGGATGAAGTGGATTTGCAATATATTGATAAAAATCAGGATGGTCTGGTTGATAAGCTTGTCTGGATTGTGCCGCATCTTTCAGAGCAACAGTTCATAATAAGCGTGAATCGTGTTTTATTTTCTGTGAAATCAGGACAGATTGATAAGCAATGGTCTGTTTTTTTTGATACTTTCATGGATGGGGACATAAAGATCCAAAATATGGACCCTGAATCCCTGGATTACCTGGAGCTTTATTATCTTGACGGGAGTTCATGGGTAAAGAAAGATATGGTTACTTATCCTTCTAAAAATAACAATTATACTCTTAGCACATACTGGAACCCTGAAACGCATGGAATGGGAAAGATTGTGTATAATGTCAGCAGACTAGGAAAATTCAATTTGAATTTCAGTTTTAATAACCAATGGCAGCAACTGACAAATTATTATCGGTATGAACAGCAGAATCTTGTGCTTAATCTGGATAATCCTGTATTTAATTATCAGTTATGCTATTTTAACCAATCATACTCATCATGTAACCCTTCATCTGGGGATCCAGGTTATGGAGGGGAAGATGTTTATCTTGACTCAGGAAATGCTACAAAGTACCTTAGGTTGCCTAGTGATGTTTCTTTTACAAACGCTGAGTTTGAGATAAAGCCCATGCATTATAGGCATAACTTTTCTTTGTTCAACCACTATTCTATTATCAAGATAAGATCCGGAAAATTCGGAGAATTTGATGATTCCATTGCAATGGGAGGTATGAATACTGTAGAGATCTGGGATCAAGGGGTAAAAGAGCAGGAATTCATTGTACCTTTATTCAATGATTTTGATACACTAAAAACCTCTAATGATAATCTTGTATTTGCAAGTGATGATGGGCTTTTTGTAATGAATTATGAAAATTCAGAATTAAAGGAGAATATTTCAAAAGATTTTTCTTTGGGTTTTGAAAGAATAATAACTACAGAGTCAAGAGGAAGTCAGGAGATATATGGGCCTTTAAGTGAGAATGTGATTAATGTCTCAGAACTTGACAATCCTGTAAGCTTTCAGATACCATGGGAGATAAATGCAGAAAATCATCATTGCTATGCTGCAGTGCGTTTCAATAAGCATGGGTCTCCACAAGGGGAAATTCAGGCTTATTCTGATAGTTTGATGGTTGATTCTTTCTCAGAAAGGATTATAAAAAAAGAATCTGTAAATTATACTCTTACAGATCCTAATGCATTTGATATATTAGAATTGGGAAGAAATGAACTGGAGAAAATCAGTTTCAAGACATCGGACCTTGAACTTCCTGACCCCCTTAATGCAGGACAATGCTTTCTTGAAACAGGTATAGCAAGGAAGGGTAATCCAGGTAATCTTTCAATAACCCTTAACGATAAGGCATATGAGATTAATGGAACTGACTTTCAGAACTTTAACCTTACTACTATGCCTGCCGGGCTATTCACAAAAGGCTTTTTGATTGATGGACAAAGTAATCAAACCGTTTCTTATGAAGCAGGACTTTCTATAGGAGAAGACTTATGCTTTGTTGAGACTCCTTTGAATTATATGGGTTCAAACAGGAATGAAATCCTGCTTAATGCAGGAGAGAATAAATACCCAATAAGAGGAAGTGATATTCACGCCTCAGCTGTAGAGGAATATGTGACCGAGGAAGAAGTCAATGGACTTTTGGATGTCCATGGGTATCAACTTCCTTTAAGTGAACTGGGGCTTTCTTCTTTGGAAGGAGAGAAATGTTATGTGTCTGCAAGACTTAATTATTTTGGAAACAATGATCACCAGATAAATGTTTCTGTAGGAAATACGGATTATACGATCGGGAAAGGGGAGATTAATGACTCAGCATACCAGAACTACACTTTTTTTGGAGCTTCACTTGACCTTTTGTATGATGAAAGCAATTTCACAAAAATAGATGGTGAAGATAATAATCCTGATAAATATATCATAACAGAATTATCATCTCTTGATCCAGAAATACCTGATGATGGAATAAAAGGAGGTTCTTGTCCTATCAATTTTCCTATTTGTTATGAGGGAAGTAATGAAGGAAACCTTTTTTTACAGGTACAGGGAGGGGATACAGAATCTCTTTCATCCCCTGTAAGCGAATGTGGTTCAGGATTCACGTGGGTAGAGGCATCTTATAATTGCAGTGATATAAAGCCAAATAAGGATGTTAGCCTGTGGTGTGAGGGTTGCAGCAAAACAGAATTCTACCGTATAGCATATGATAATTCCACATCAGGAGATAATTCAAAATCAATGCAGGGAAATTTCCTGAATGATTCCCTTTCCCATGATTATGGCCTTATTATAAATACAACGAATTCATTCCAGTATACAGAAATAACCAATGAGGTAAGTTGTAATGATCTGTATAATGGTTCTTCAATCAATTTTTCATGCAATACATGTACATCATCAGAAGGATTTAATCTGCTTGATACTTCAAGTCTTCCTTATGTAAGAATTTTCACAAATACTTCCCTGAATTATACTCCTGTAAGGACAAGGGTGTCTTGCGATGATCTTGGAAATCTTGAATATTCATGCAACAATTGCAATGAGAGTGATTATTATCGCATACTAGGAGATACTGAGCCAGAGGTTCAGTTCTCTAAGGCATCAAGGAATTATGACACTCTTAGCATGCCTGTGCCTTGTTCTGATGTCTCAGAGGGCCTGGAATATTCATGTAAGGATTGTAACCAATCTGATTATTATGCCCTATTTACTAATAACAAAACACAGGGTTCAACATCTTATTTTGATTTTGAATGGAAAACATTGCGCTCAAGTAATCTTATCTCTTATATCTTTACAAACAGTTCATACGATTATGATGAGATAACTTTTGATGTACCGTGCGATACGCAAGAACTAACTTTTAATTGTACAGATTGTAATGATAACGATTATTATAACATAATCCAGGTTGATAGCCAGGGACACACTAATCTTGAAAACGACATATATATGAAATTCATAACTATAGAGAACACGTCTTCAACTGATATTGCGGCAATTGATGAGATCGGCAATCTTCATCTTATTAATAGTACCTTATCAAGCTTATGGAATGTTTCTATGTTTCCTGTTAAGTCCTTTTCAATAGCTGATGTAGATCTCAACTATCCGGGTTCAGAGCTTCTTGTAGGAACTGCTAAAGGAGCAACACTTTTCCAGAGGAATGGAACTGTCCTAATAGAAAGAGAGCATTATACTACTGCAACATATCTTGGAATGAAGGGGAAGGAACGTGTTATCCTGTATGGTACAGATGAGGGTGAATTATACCGTTGTTCAGTCAAATCCTGTTCAAAAGTATATGATGCAGCGGGGGAGATTCTTGATATCAGTGTGGGAAACATAATGGCTCACACAAATGATGATGTAGCATTACTTCTTGATGATTCCGTTATATTACTTGATCCTGACTACAATGAAGTGGAGCGGTTGGCTGTAGATAACCTGAAAATGGTTGAATTGGGCGATATAACTACCTATAGTGAGAGTAATGATGAGAAGAGTCTTGCTGTGCTTTCAGAAAGTGGTGTCCATGTATTTGATGTGAATTTTCCAGCTAACCTGTCAATATATCTTAATAATACCCTTATTTATGATCATAGTGGTTTTCTGCAAGGGTCAGAAAAGGTGGTGTTTACAGAAGAACTGAGTACGGCAGGAAATGCTTCTTATATACCTTTCATATTCTCTGCGCAAGAAACCTGGATAAATCTTGATAATATAGCTATTGATTTCACATATGATTTTTCCGAAGGGATAGATTATCAGCTTGGTCATACTGCTCTGTCAAAGATAGTGAATATCTCTCCAGGAGAAAAGGTCTCAAACTATTCTTTACGTATAAATTATTCAAAGCCATCAGTGCCTATCTATGTAAGGGGAATAGAAAGCGATGTATTAACAGGAGATGATTTCGTTAATGAAAATGATGATTATTTCTATTTCAACAGGAGAATGTGCCCACATGATGAGTCTGCTGACAGCGACCCAGAGGTGGCATATTCCTCTGATCTTGCTTATCTTGGGGTCATCTCTGATGACGGGCAATCACTTGGTTGCGGTATGGATTATTATATATCAGATATTTTTCCTACGCATGATTCATACATCTGGTACAAACCTGAGATAAATGCCACACCAATAACAGAATCTATAGATGAATCAGTTAACATACCTCATAATTATACAGTGGATGTTACTCTCTCAACTGATAGTTATGAGACGTTATATAATGTACCTGTAAGTTTTGAAATAAATGATTCCTTTTCAGAATATAATCTCTTTATATTCAAGGATGGATGGCAAGAGATAACCCCGGATATAAAAGAGGAATGCAGCAGCTTCGAATACACTGAGATTGAAGGTGTTGAGTATGGGGCTTGCTATGAGGATACAGATTCAGATGGAGGACCGGATACAGTTCATATAGAGCACCCTATGTTATCACATGAATCTGTAATTTACAGGCTATACTCGGAGATAAACTATCCTCCTGAACTCATAAACAGAAGTGTCTCTCCTGAAACAATATTTTGGGGAGAGACAATATTGTACAGTTTCTTCCTGGATGATCCAAATGGAAACGATGTATATATAAATCTTTACACACAGTTTGATGATCATGTACAGGAGAACTACCTGGATGGCAGTTCTCCTGCAGAATTAAACTTTACTTTGGTTACGGATAAGGAATGGGTAGATTACAAATATTTCTGGGTTGAGTATGGAGACCTTAATGAAAGTGGAGGGATCAAGTCTTCAAGAATCTCTGAAAAGAAATATCTCCCTGAAGTAAGAAGGCATACCCTGGAGATATATAATATAACAGCAAATAATACAGTGGCAAATGTTGATGATCATGAAGCAGAGCATATAATTGTTGGGTTGAATGATACTGTAATAGATTCTCCTGTTGTGCAGGATGCACTCTGCACTTTAAAACTAGATGGTTCAGATTACAAAAGTGTTTTACCTGATGAGAACGGAAGATGTATCTTTAATCTGCATGATTCTGGATTTATCGGGCAACATAGCTGGGAAGCGGTTGTGAGCGGAAGCAAGTATTATCAGGATTCAAGTAGCGGAGAGTATGTAATAAACCTGTCAGAAAGCCTTTATGGTCCTTTGTTTGTTGAAGCGATATCTCCTGAAAATGGCTCTTTGGTAGAGGGTTCCATAAATCTTGAGGTAGAAGTAAGGGATGAAAGCGGTTCTCCTGTGCAGGATGCCAGTGTTGAATTCAATACTCCTAAAGGTTTATGCATAGACTCAGGGTATTTGGGTGATGGGAAATATTATTGTACCTATGAGAAGAGCAGCAGCCTTACAAAAGGAACCTATGTGTGGAATGCTACAGCAAGCAAAAAAGATTATGTGTCAGGTGTATCAGGAAACAGGACTATTAATCTCTCAAATGCATTAAATGCAAATCTGGCTTTGACTTCAAGTCCACTATACAGGGAAACAGCTATAGAATATCTTATCGAAAATATAACAACCGGTAATATCCCAGTAGAAGCTAATGTTACTGTTGAGTTTGATAATGTGACGGATAATTATATTAATGTATCCAGTGCTTCAGGTTCTATTCCTATATCAGGCTCATATCCTGTTGGATCTTATGATATGAACATATTTGTGGAAAAGGAGGGATATGAACCATTCCAGCATACAGAGGGTTATGAGGTATATGGGGGTTTATTTGTTGAGGTAGTATCTCCTCCTGACGGTACGGTTGTTGAAGATACTCAATGGCTTGTTGTGAATGTTACTGATGATCTAGGAGAACCAGTCACAGGAGCAGAGGTCATATTTAATACTCCTGCAGGAAATTGCATGGAAAAGACACAGGACTCAGGAACATATTCATGCCTTTATGAGGTGTCAGATAATGCAGGAGCAGGAATAAAAGACTGGAATGCGGAAGCTTATAAATCCTATTATAGTCCTGGGATCAGTAGCAATGCAACTCTTGATCTTGTAGGTTATATCAGTGCTACAGCATCAGTAGACCCTTTGGAAGTGGCAATAAGCCCTTCATCGGATCATCCTAATTCAATCGAATATAATGTGACTGAGATAAGCAAAGGGACAATACTTCTTGAAGATGTCAATGTAAGCGTATTTCTTGATGACTCTCTTGTCTCTTCAAAAACAGTTGATTATGAAGATAGCGGTGTTGTTGATATCTCTCAGGATGAAAACCTTGAGGAACATACTTTCCTAATAAATGTCTCCAAAGAGCCATACTCTCCTTATGTTTTCTCCAGGAAAATACAAGTCAAGGATGATCTTTTTGTTGATATAACTTCTCCAAAGAATGGGACTTCTTTTGATACATCCATGGACATATATTTTAATGTAGAGGATTCTAAAGGAAATATTGTAACCCAGGCAGATGTTGAACTTTTCCTTCCTTCAGGATATTGTGATGGGGGAATTGTAGATTTTTCAAATGGTACTTATTTTTGCAAGTATGTGCTTTCATCCAGTCTGCCTTCTGGATATTATAACCTAAGCATAGCTGTCTCAAAAGAAAATTTCTTTACAGGATACAGCAAGACTTATTCTTTCTACAAGGCTGCACACTTGGATGCTACAATCAATACTCTTCCTCCTTTGAATTCAGAGCTATACAGATGGGATCTTGAATCAGGAGATAAGAATGTAGAAGTAAATATCTCAGATGTCAATAGTTTAGGACAGCATATAAATGATAGTGAGTATCTTATCTATTGGAAGGAATATGGAAAAGGATTTAACAAAACCGGAGTAATCCAGGAAGGAGAAGGATATGTTGATACAATAATCGATGTGCCAGATTATATCAGCACTGGAACCAAGAATCTTGTTATAACTGTTAACAAGGAAGGCTATATGAATCATAGCCAAGAAATTCCTTACTCAATATATGGAAGCATCCAGGCTGAGACAGGCCAATCACAATCTTATGTATACGATACAGGAGATTCAGTTAATCTTTTACTTAATCTTACTGATGATTTTGGAAACAGTCTTAGCGGAGCTACAGTAGAACTTGATGTGAGTGGAGACAGCAGGGCAGCATGTGCTTCAGGTTCATTTGAGGAGATCACAGAAGGGATCTACTCCTGTGAATATATACCTTCTTCCTCAGCTGATCTTGGCCTTACTGACTGGTCTGCAACAATAAAAAAACAAGGTTATAAGGAATATACAACTAAAAACAATTCGATATGGATCAAATCATATATATCAACAAAACTCGGGCTTGATAAGTCAAACCTTAAAAGAAACCAGACAATACAGCTAAATACTACTTTGTATGATTCTAGGGAGAGAATAATCTCTTCTGATAACTTTAATTGCACTTTTCAGGTAAAAGGAAGTCTTGGTATTGACCATCAATTGGATTCAGTAAGAAGTGATAATGGAAGCTGCATATACGAGTTTTCACCAGGTTGTGACTATATACCTGATCTTTATACAATAACCGTAAATGTGACAGAGTTGTCATCTCATGAGGATTATACCTTTTCAAGTGATTCAGATACAGAAGATTTCAGTTTTACTGATGAGCTGAATCTTACAAGGATATCTCCGTCATCAGGGAAACTTAATGCAGATGCAGGGGATGTGTTTGATCTTGAAAGTAGTGCAATAGATTCATGCGGAAATATTAATGATACTATAGCTGATAATTATATCATGTGGGAGGACTCATGGGTTCCTTCAACCATAAAAAAAGGCCTTAACAGGACTTACCAGATACCTGAGGATTATTTCGGGACTATAATCCTTACTTTGTATTCCACATATCCTTACTATAATGTCAGTGAAAATGCGTCAGTAGAATTCCTTCTTGATGACGTGGTACAGATAAAACTTCTGGATGGATCTGTTTTTGAGAGGTCAACCACACCTGAAGATGATCAGTTCCCTCTGGACGCACAGATATATACCGGTGATGATGAACCTATAAATGAATCCGGTTATGCAGGTGATTATTCAGGCCATAATTGTACTTTCTATGTATATCAGAGTGGCTGGCAGGAGATAGGGCTTACTACAACTGATGACAACGGGCATTGTTCAATTGTCTGGGAACCCGGATGCGATTTTAATGCAGGTAACTGGAGATTCAGGGTTATTTTTGGAAAAGATAATAGTACTCTTGGTTTTCCACTCTCGTATCCTAGTGGTAATGAAAGTCAGGAAACAATGCTTCTTTATGATCCGAATGTCAATGTTTCTATAATCTCTCCTTTAGAAAATCATGAATTTATCTATGGAGAAGAATTACAACTGAATGGGACAGTTACTGATAGTTGTCATCCAGATGAAGATCCTGCTGACTATGGCAAGAATTATTCTGTAACATGGGATTACCAAAGCATTGATGATGAAACCCTTACCCTTGCTAAGAAAATAGATGTATCATGGATGCCTCCATCAAAGGCTTACAAGAATTTTGCCCTTAACCTTACCATGGGAGGGGTAGGTTATCCAGTTGCTAAAGATTCAATCTTTATTGAAGGCTACAGACGTGCATCATTAAAGAATGCAAGTATTCCTGTGTTTGTTAACCAGAGCACAGATTATAATCTTTCATGCGCAGTGGATATACCGGGTTTATCAAACAAGAGTGGGTATCCAGTCAATTTTACGATCGATTCTGAGTCTGTGATGGTTACTACAGATGAACAAGGTGTTGCTGTTCATGAATGGAATTCTGGAATAAGGAAAGGAGTGCATTATTTCTCATGCATAATTGAGGATGAGGAAGAAATGTATATCAAGAAAGATCCAGAGTCAGATCTGATTGCTGATGAGATAATCACTCCTGATATGATACATATTGAGAATTTTATCAGAACAAACCGTGAATATGATCTTAATCTTGAACCAGGGCTTGAATTGGAGGAATATCAGTTCTCTGGTTCTGAATTATATAAGGTATACAGGAGTGGGGATAGTTATATGGATCCTCCGGATGTGATGTATTTTGGGATGAACCTTACTATAGGGACAGCTGCATCCTCAACCACTAAGCCGCTTGACGGAGCTGTAGGCCATATCCTTGTCAAGCCGATGAATTCATCTGAGCCCTGGCAGGAGATTGCAAATTGTACAGTCAATATGACTGAGTATAACAATCGGCCTAAAACACCTCCTGAGAAAGCGGCTGAAAATACGATTGATAATATTTGGTATGATTATACCTGCCTTGCTAAATGGAACCCTGAACCAGGACAGGATGTGGGAGATTATGAGATGAGAGTTGAATCCACTTATCCTTCAAACGAGGATTTCACATCAGAAATAATAACTTATACGTCAGATTACAATACTGATATAGGGACTGGACTTGATGGGGACCTGGAAATAACAGAAGATACTGTTGTCAATGAATATACTACTCTTGATGAGAATGCAATGTCAGGCACCAGCAAGATTAGGGTTGGGGATGAGAGCATCTTTTCCATAAATGATGAGATCATGATAATCCAATTACAAAATAATTCTAATGGAACTGCAGGAATGCATGAATTCCATTATATAAAAAATATCATAAGCAATCAATTGACACTTGATTATCCCCTGGAGGGATCATATTATACAGGAGATTATCCCACCTCTCCTGATGCATCAGGCACAGTAACCCAAGTTATACGTGTACCAAATTATAATAATCTTGTAGTGGATGGGGCATCAATCTATGCTCCATTATGGAATGGAACAGTGGGAGGTATAGTTGCTTTCAGAGTAAAAGAGAACCTGGAATTCAGAAACGGGGGTTTTGTGAATGTCACTGGCCAGGGCTTTAGAGGAGGCGTTTGTAAGGATTGCACAATGGGCTCTGCTGGTGGTAGAGGTGAAGGGATAACAGGCTGGCAGTATGGTGGCGGACAAGATACCTATAATGGAGAGGTCTTTTTGAACAATGAGAATGGCGGTGCTGGTTCTGCTGTAGGTGAAACTATCTATACAGGTACGGGTATTGATGGGAATCTGACTGTGACAAGTTCTACACCTGTAAACTGCCCTGAAGGTTGGGATCGTTATGAATCACATTGTTATCGATTGTCTGATACACTTTCAAAGACTCCTGCAACCTCATGGTGTGATTCGCAAGGAGGTTATCTTGCGGTAGCTGATTCAACTGATGAGGATAATTGGCTTGATTCAAATTATGCTGACAAGAATTTCGTGTGCGAGGTTGAACAGAATGGATATGTGATAAACAATTATACATTTCTTTCTTCAAATGAGGGGTCAGGTGAGCAGATAATTGAAGTGCCCGATGCATGGGCTTTTGGTTCTGAACCTGGGTTTGAGATCCTGATTGTACAGATGCAGAATCATTCAGGTGGAGAGGCAGGCACATACGAGTATGCCGTGGTCGAGGATATAATCTCTTCTACAGAATGGAGCCTTTCTATACCTCTTGAGAATTCATATTATTCAGGGGAGATTGCAAGCGGGCCAGAGATGAATGGTACTCTCACACAGATCGTAAAAGTCCCTCATTTTGACAAGCTGAATCTAAGCGGAGGGGTTATAACTGCTCCATATTGGAATGGAAGCCGTGGAGGTATAGTTGCATTCAGGGCACAGGAAGTGATAATGGAGAAAGGAGGTTATATCACTGCTGATCATAGAGGATTCAGAGGGGGGCAGTGCGGTGAGTGTGGTGATGACTGGGATGGTGGCCGTGGAGAAGGATATACAGGATGGCAACTGGGAGGCGGTACCAAGCACTATTCTGATGACATGTGTTCTTTTAATAACGGTAATGGTGGTGGTGGTTCGGCTGTAACAGATAATAATGGTGGTGGACCAGGAGCTGGTGCAGGCCATCTTGAAGAAGGCGAGACTGTTGATAATGGACAGTCAAAGTGGGATTATTCATATGGTGGAGATGCTGTAGGTGATGATTCTCTTTCCAAAATCTTTTTTGGTGGCGGTGGCGGAGGTGGATCTGATAATGATAATCATGAACCATGGGCTTATGGTGGAGATGGCGGAGGTATTGTCCTTGTTAGTGCAGATAAGATATCTGATGGGGTAATAAGTGCGAAAGGCGCAGATGCTCTTACAAGCGAACACAGTTATTCCGGCAAAGGTGGTGGCGGAGCAGGTGGGACCGCTTCTGTCGTTGCAAACGAGATCACAAAGAACGAGGTCGAAAACGGAGTATATACAATTGATCCTGAAGGTAACGGCGAGACTATTGATGTATATTGTGATATGGATAATGGAGGATGGACCCTTCTTATGAACCTGGATGATGACACAGATACTTTTGGGTATTCTTCTAACTATTGGGAAAATGATCAAGTATATCAGGATGATGTTGTCGCTCCAATTACAAGTATTGATGGTGTGGAAAGGAAGTATAAGTCATTTTCTGAAGTAAGAGGGGATAGTTTAAGAGTAAGCTTTACAGACCCGGCATATGATATTTTTTATAATGATTTTAACGATATGACTGCTTTAGAGATCTTTTCAGGAGGAGAAAATATTGTTTATGGAAACCTGGAATCAGGCTGCCATGGACAATTACTAGCAGAACATCCGGATTTCGACAGTAGTATAATGAATTTTGGTCAAGCCCGCCAGGCTTTTGGAGTTAATATAGAAGATTTGGACGCACCTTATCATACTGGTAAAGGAAGGCTTATGTTCGGTTCAGATGAAGATGAAAGTCATGGGCTAATGGACTTACATCTTGGTATTGGCTTAAGTTGTGACGGTAATAATCCTTGTGGGCAAGGGGATACTTCAGTGATATGGCGAATGCCAAATGCTGATGCCAATTGTGGGGATTATGGAACTCCAACAATCATATCAGACACTTCTGCTTCTTTATGGATAAGAGAAGATTCAGTGGTAGATACCGAACCACCTTATAGATCATGTAGGGAGATATTGGAAGCTTCAGAGAGTGACCAAACTTATGTTTCCGGAGGGATAGGGGCAGATGATGATGGTAATTATACAAACGGTGGAGAGAAAGGAGGAGATGCATCAGAAGGACGGGTAAAAATCTATGATGAATCAGCCCAGACAGGAGGTCTTGCAGGGGCTGGAGGAGGATATTTATCTGAAGGTGAGAGCATACTTGCACCTCAATCCTCCAGTGGATATTCAGAAGGTGGTTCAGCCTTATACACAGAAGATGATTCGCTTCTTTACTTTGGAGGAGGAGGAGGCGCTGGTGCTGATCATCGAGGAGATGAAAGCAAACCTCCTTATGGTGGCCGAGGAGGTGGAATTGCCTATATATCTGCTTATAATGCAACAGGAATAAAAGTTGAGGCTAAGGGTACAAAAGGAAACTCAAGCTGTGAATCTAACTCCGGAATGGGTGGTGGTGGAGCTGGAGGTGCTGTAGTCTTAAAATCTGAGTTGATGGATGAGCCTGAGGTTTCTGTTTCCGGAGGCCTGGGTGCTTCTGATACATGTGATGGTATTGGAGAATCAGGTGGAGATGGTTCAGAAGGTGTAGTGTTCCAGGAAAATGAACAACCTATAAATCTTAGTGTAATCGGGTTGCTTTATACTTCTTTTAGTGATCCAGGGTATGAAGAGGTAATATGGAGCCATAATGATAATTATACTATTTCATTGAATATTGTTGATGATTCAGGGGAGCATGTGGGGCTGGATGAAGATATCTACTTATCTCTTGCAATAGACTGGCAACAAGACTGGTGCGGTGACTATTGGTATCAGGTGAACGGGACATCAAGAAACACACCAAATGATGATATAAAGGCAACAACAGAGCCATTCACATATGACTGGAATTTTGAAAACGATAATTATTATCCTGACCATGGGACAGAAAAAGATTATTATCTCCTGGCGGTTGCAAGCGGGAAGCATTATATCCCTCAAAACCTTAAAACCCAGAAAAGGCCTTCAACAGAGAATAATTACGGATGCGCTGCAATAACCAACAAGCAACAGAGCGCAACCCAGAAGATAACACGGAAGTACAGGCTGAACAGTAGCTTTAATTGGGAAGGTGTTGATGATAATACGGTCACTGCATGGGAGAATGACCAGAATGATGAGCGATATGCACAGGTCTCTTTTGTCTGCAAGGTGTCTTTCTGGGCAAAAGGAAGATGGATTAGTCTGGAGGGGGACGGGATGAGTGAACTCAGCTGTGTAGGCTCAAATTGCCCTAACAGCGATACAGATCATGGTACAGTAGATGAAGAAGGAGATATTGAATTATGGTATGACCTTGAGAGCCAGTCAAATGTTCCTCAAACCTATACTTTCGAATGCGGTTCTTTTGATACTACAAATCAAGGAAAAGAAGTTTATGATGGGGATTATGTAGAAGAAGAACATGAGATTTTGGTATCACCTCAGTTAGGCACTGCAACAGGTACATGCGATTACGATGGAGTATGCGAATATCTTATGGGGGAGAGTTGTGATTCATGTCCTCTGGATAACAGTGAACAAAGCGGGGATTGTCTTTGCTTTTGTGATGAGGATGGAGAGTGTGAGCCTAAAACCGAGCAATGGAACGAGACCGGCTCAGGGACTAATGTGAATTATTATAAAACAAATCCTCCAACATGCCCAATAGAGTCACAGGAGGATATAGTCAATTATACTTATGATATAAGTGATGTTGACCCAGTTTGCTGGGAATCATGTGGTTGTGATGATTGTGATCCTTCTAATTCAGCTCCAGACATAAGCAATGTTTGGAATTGTGATGGTGCTGAATCAGATAAGCCTGGATCAAGTTCAGAACAAGGAATTGATGTTTTAAACAGTTCATCATGCACTCTTTCAGTGAATGTGGTTGATATGGATGATAACCTTCCAAGTTCTACTTCTGGTTCGCCTGAAGAAGAAGGAAGTTATGGTGTGTGGTACAGGATAAACGATGGCAGCTGGCAGGCGATGACTAATAATGCAGATATGTGGGAATCAGACATATCATTCTCTAATGAAGATGTTGTTGAGGTAACAGCAAAGGATAGCGCAGCAGCAAGAAAGACTAGAGAGCATCTATTCTATCTGGATGAAGTTGATCCTGACCAATGCGAGATACAAAGCATAAGTTATGATGGAACAACATGTAGTTGTGATATTCCTACTGATTGTGACTGCTCCTCTGAGATAAGTGTTGCAAGCGGTGAGGAAGTAAGTGTCATAATAGAGCCAGGTACAGAGACTTACGGGTCGCCAAAAGAAGGTGTCCTGAAAGGGGTACTAGGAAAAGACAACAGCAATAATGATAAATGGTTAAGCTGGGATTCAGGAGGATACTGGGAGGGAGAGGTAGGTGTCAATCATATGTCTGACTCTGATTTTTATGTCTTTGATTATGCTGACAGGAGCAATACTTGTCATATGAAAATAAATCTTGATGAAGCCCCTCCAAGCCTTACTCTTGAGGACCCTTTGGTACAGGATACAGCTTATTCATCAAGTAATGTTACTACTACAACAGATCCCCGGGTTGGTGTATCCCCACTGGAGACAGAATGCCCTGATTCTCTTTCAGGCTGTTCTACTGCTTCAGGCAGGCTTCATTTTTTCTTTTCAGTGCAGGATGCAGGTGGAGTGGGTGATGTGTGGGTTACAGATGATGGATCATTTACTGACGATCTTGGTAGTGCTTTCTGGTCTCATGATTGTGGTGGAGCGTCTACCTGTTCTTTTGATTCAGGGAATACAGATGTTCCCCTTCCAAGAGATTTCACTTCTGACCTTTACATAAAAGCAAAAGACAATGTGGGAAATCTACAGGTATCCTCTGCAATTGATATGATTATAGATAATTCGAATCCCAGTATCGGGTCAATTACACTTAGTGAGACAGGCCAGACAGGAATAGACCCTTCAGATGGAATCTTTGGTTCAGGTACATTGGATATATCAACATCTATGAGTGAAGGAGGAGAAACTGATGGATGGCATTCAGACTATAATGGTGCCTGGGTTGCATTGAATGGAAATCATGTTGGTACAATGGATGTTTCTGGTGATACACGCACATATTCTCTTGACCCTGAATGCAGCGGGTATTGCAGCAGGACTTATAATATAATATCAATGGATGCTCTTGCAAATTGGAATCAAAAGGATATAGATGTCATCTTTGATGAAAATGTTCCTACTGTAACAATAACAAAACCTTCAGGAGGGATACTGGCAGGTGAACTTACTTTTGAGGCAGAAATAACTGATGATGCAGATTCAGAGAATCTGGATGCTAATAGATACTGTTTTGGCAGTGATTGTACACCTGATACTGTCTTTTCCACACCTAGCGGGCCCGACCGGTATTCATTCGATTACAATGTCTCTACACTTGGTGGTGGGGAGCATGTTGTCCGTATCCAGGGAAGTGATAAGGCAGGGAATTCACAAACACAAGAGCTTATTTTTACTGTAGATGATCAACCACCAGTAATAGAGCATGACACTCCTCCAGGTGAGAATTATGTTGTCCAAGGAGATTATACATTCAGATTTGATATTACAGATACAGGGGCAGGGTTGAATACATCAAAGCTGTACTATTGCATAGATGATACTAGTTGCATATCTCCTTCAGACCTTATTAGTACAGGAGGAGATATCTATGAGACATCCCTTATTGATACCACCACTCTTGGAGAAGGGGATCACACTATAACGGTAATTGCTTATGATAAAGCAAAGCCTGACGGAAATCAGGCAAAGAAAACCATAGATTTCAATGTTGACAATGAGGCACCTGTGGTAACTATCAACGAGCCCAGCGGGGGAGACAATAAATTCAGCGGTGAGATTGATGTGGTTGCAGTGATACAGGATGAGGCAGGAAATCTTGACATGTCTTCATCTTTTTGTCGTGTCAGGACACAGGATTCCTCGCATGAAACTCTCCATGCTTCTTTGGTGCAGGTAGACGGGGATATATATAATTGCACTGTTGACAGTAATTCAGGGAATCTTCCTGATGGGTCAGATCACCTGCTTGAAGTTGTTGCAAAGGATGATACTAACCCTAATGGAGAGGGCAATGAAATACATACTGGAACTGATACCTATACTGTATATATAGATAATAATCCGCCAGAGATTACTAGTGGTTCGCTTAATGATACTATTGTCAATACAGGCTCATCAATATATGTTGAAACAAACGGAGAGGATCATATATTCGGAGCCTCAGGTATTGCAAGCTGCAATGCGTATTATAGTCCTGATGGAAGCATGGTTGGTGCAATATCATTAGGTGATCTTGGTTCTGATTGTGATGGAGATGTAACAATAAATGAATATGCAAACCTTGATGAGGCATTTATCATAGTAGAGCCAGAAGACAAGCTTGGACATGTTAGCAATCTTTCCCTGAGTTTCACGCTGGATAATATAATTCCTTCAGCAGCGAATTTCACAATCGATGGAACAGACAGGTATTACATGAAAAGCAATGACACATTCAATTTTGCTGTGGATGCAAATGATGATGACGGTCTCACAGGTGGAATCCGAAAAGCAAGAGTAGGAAACCTTTCTTTGAATGAGATGGATGGACCTGTTGAAGGAGGAGTGTGGTCTGCAGATTTATTAGTGGACTCCTTGGGATGCAGTGGAGAGGGCAAATGCTTACTTGGCACTTATGTTTATGATGAGGCTGGAAATCTTAATGATTCTGTGAAGTATGAGGTCTTTATCGATAACCATTTTCCTGAGATAAGCCAAGTGATACTTCCTGAGAATCAGGTGCAGACAGGAAAACCTATCACTGTTCTTGTGAATGTAAGTGGTGAGACTGACGAGACTTTAAAGAACATGACTGTTGAAGGGACAATGGTCTATTATGATTCTGAAGAAAACCTTTGGAAAGGTAGTGTTCCACATGAAAATGACGGGGTAATAGATATAACAGTATGCGATAAGGCAAGACAATGCACAGATGATTCCAGTACCAGATATGTTATTGATGATACAGCACCTGAGATCCTTACTATCAATTATTCGGATAATGACAATATTTCAAATTCAGTAGATCAATTCAATTTTACTGTTAGGGTGAGTGATCAGCAGGATATGAATGAAGATCTCATTACAGGTATTGATGATGCAATTTCAGAGGTTAGGTTGTATGGGCCGGAATCATTTGTACCTATGAATTATACTGAGCAGGATAGCTGGTCTACAAATGCTAATCTTTCAGAACTGGGGTTTGATAGGTCACAGAACGGGGAAAGAAATTTTACTATAGTTGTTTTTGATGGAGCCGGAAATAATGTTTCTGGAAATCATTCTTTTCTTCTGGATAATATCCCTCCATCTGTAGTCGGAACTTATAGCGGACCTGTTGAGAATCCAAGCGTATTTACCTTGAGTGGAATGGGATATCCTGTACAGGATGCAGATGAGTTTCCTTATTATGTTCTTGCACCAACCCTTCCAACTAACTGGAGCGTTAATGCAACAGATGATCTTGGACAAGACTACATGAGTCATGTGGTTCTTTCGTCAAATGTATCTCTTTACGATGAAACTGCTTTAATGAATCATAGCAGTGAAAACAGGTTCGTTGCAGAAGATTTGAGAAGCAAGGAGATAGGTGCCAAAAACGGGACATATGAGATTATAGCAACCGCTTATGACAAGGCAAACAATCATAACCAAAGCATTTTCTATCTAAGTATAGAAGCGTTTAGCCCTTTCTATGAGGAGGTATCTGTCAGTGATTCCCATCTTTTTACACCTCAGTACAGGGAGGAGGTTCCTATATTCATAAACATATCATCAAGGACAGGCCTTGCAAGCGATGGAGTAGATATATTCTACATAACATTAACTCCTGAGGATGGGCCAGTGGAAACATTCTATTTTAATACAAGCAATTTCGACGCCCATAGCACAGAGGAAATGACATATTATACTATGGTATTTGATTATGTTCCGCAGGGAAGCGGAGTATATTCCTTAGAATCACAGGTGGAGAACCTTAATCTTCTTACTACCAACTATGAAGATGACCATCTTTTTGAATCAGTCCCTACTACAGAGGCAAAGATAAATCTATCCATAAATGAAACGCAACCAGTGAGTGTATCAGGGCTTACTATAGAGAATGAATCCATATATAATGTTCAAGTGAATGTCGAGAATACAGGAAAGGTTCCCATGTATGATGCTCAGATTGTTCTTCATTCAGCGGAAGGGATAAGAGATAATATTACAGTATCTCCTGTCCCCTGTGGAAAGATAAATGAAGACAGCTCATGCCATTTCAATGTATCCTACAATTTTACTTATCTTGCAAAACCAGGTTCAACACAGGTATACGGTCTTTTGGAATGGGAACAGGCAGACTATTCACTGGATTCAGAGTATGATACGATGCAGTTTGTTATAGAAAGCAACCCATATCTTTTACTGAACAAAAGCAATGCAAGCAAAGAATACCTTTTCATTGGTGAAAACCAGAGCTTATCATCACCTAATATAATCTCTTATGGTAATGCCCCTTTGAATGACGTTATGCCTTTTTATGCTGCTGGTAATATTAACACATCATGGCTTGAATATTCTCCAGACAATATCGAACAGATATCCCCTGGTGAAGGACAAGTTATGGATATCCGTATCATTCCAGAAGAGAAAGGATATTTTGAGCAAGATATAATATTCAATTCAACAGGTTCAACATGTCCTGGTTCTCAATGCCATGATATTCTCAGAACCAACATGTCAGTTTTTGAAAAAGTTAATGTGACCTATGATTCTCCTGTTGGACAGGTTGATAGGACAGAGAACCTTCCTGTTGTCTGCGGAGTGGAAGTTGAGGATTATAATGTGACTTTTTTAGATGATGGGATAATTCTTGGTTCTGCAATGACTGATGCAACAGGCCTGGCAACATATGAATGGAATGCTTCGAATATCAGTGTCGGGACTCATACCTTAGGATGTTCTATCCAGAATGATGATGACAGGTTCTATTATGCAATGAATGCAGAGGAAAATGCTTCTGTTGATATATTTGGATCACTGACCCTTTCAGTTGTCCGTACAGGGAATTATACTATCAATTGGTATGATACACAGGAACCTTACAATACCAGTTATTCATTCACTTTGGTTGATGAGGTTGGAAACCCTGTCGAAGGTGTAGTAGAAGTATATTCTAATGCTACAGAATCACTTGAATGGGGGCTTGTAGAATCATGCGTGACAAATGAAGGAGAATGCAATGTAACATGGAACCCTTCAGTTGAGAAAGCAGATGTGTTTGATGTGATTTTTAATGTAACAAAACCTTACTATCATTCAGACCAGATAATAGATGATATAAATATAACTGGAGAATATCAGGTGGCAATAAAGGAGCCAAATGTTGGCGAGGCTGTGTTCTATGATAAAAACGTTTCACTGGAGCTTGAGATAAGGGACAGCAATGGTTCTGTGATAAACATGGTAGATTATGATGAGAAACTATCTGAATTGAACTGGACATTGAATGGAACCCTTATAGAATCAGGAGTGAATCCACCTTATACCTGGTATAGCAATTATTCAAATAGCTCTTATCATCCAAAAGGGAAGAAGGATCTCAGGGCTGAGGTTATAACCAATTCAGGGACATCCTTTTCAACATCTATTCCAATCTATCTTGTTGAAAATATATCTCTCCATAACTTAAGTGTATCCCCTTTGAACACTCCCAGGGCAGGTTCAACCATCAGCCTTGAAGCAAGGCTGATGCAGGAGAACAGCAACATTCCTGTTGAGTCTTATCCATGTTATTGGTATGATATTGAAGAAAATGTTGATCTAATCGGTTTAAGCTATACAGATGCAGATGGGTATTGCGGTTTAGAGTATGTAACTGATGGAAATGATAGCGTAGGACCTCATGATTTCAAGGTGAATATTACTGATAATATGAGCCGGTCAATGTTTGTTGGTGGGGACAGGGAGCTTGTGAAAGAGGTCAACCTTACAGAGACCCTTATCAATTCGTTTGAATCTCCATTGAATGGTTCAATTTTCCATAGGGGATCCAAGGATTATACTGTACTCGTGAATGTGTCAGTGCAGGATCTTTTCTATAATATCTCTGATGCACGGGTTAATTTCACACTTAAAAATTCAACATGGGAATCTGCATGGGGTTCAGAGATAGGTGCTTCCAGAGAAAATTACTATGACCTGGAAAAAATACTTGTAAAGCCAGATCCATTGGGTAAATTCAATTTAGAGGCAGAGTCCTATCTAGAGCATTATGACCCTGGTTCGGAAGATATAACCTTATTTGTGTATGGCTGGGCTGGCGTGGAAATACAGGAACCTGTAAAAGAACGATTCTATGTTTCAGAAGAGATGCCTGTGAAGTGCAGGGCATATGAAGTGGATTATAACATTAATATCTCAGACTATCCTGTCTCTGTTAACCTATCCAAGAATAAGACAGAATCAGTAGTAAATGCGGTCACAAATTCTTCAGGAATGGCTTACAATGTATTTGACCTTTCTTCCTTTACACTAGGAAGCTATAACTTATCCTGTTCAATAGATGATAATGCAACCATATTTTACAATGACAGCATCAGCGAGTCCACAATCTCTCTTGAAATATGGGAGAAGGTCCATATCTCTAATCTTACAACTGATAGCGATGTTGTAGAAAGAAGAAACGGTGAGGTTTTAATCACCGCTGATGTGTTGAGTAATCATAGTGGTATTGGAATAGAAAATTATGATTGTGAATGGAGGGATATGTTTGAAGGGCAGGTACAAAATACTTATGAAAGCAAGACTAATGCAAACGGGACATGCTCTTTCACATGGAGCCTTGATGAGAGTGATAAAGTTGGACCTCACAACATCAGCCTGATGATAAGTTCAGTTAAGAACAAGTCTTTTGGGTATTATGAAGTGTTTGATAATCTTAATAATATAACAGTGTTTGTCCAGGAAGAGCTTAATGTGACTCATCTGCAGCCACGGGATTCAAAATGGTACAAGAACTCAGAGATTGGTTTCAGGACAAATGTCACAAACAGCTACGGCACTCACATGGATATTGATTCAATCAACTGGGCACTAGATGAGTTCTTTCTGGGTTCATGGGATTCAAGGGGAAGTTCTTATGATTATGGTCTAAACTGGCATATACCTATAAATCATTCATTAGGAAATTATACTTTGATTACAAGAGCAGGAAAAGGATATTTCACTGAAGGAAGTTCGTATCATAATGTATCTATTTTTGGCAAATCAGAGGTCAAACTGGATAGGCCTGATTTAGGAATTTATCACAGGGATACACCTATAGATCTTGAATGCAACATAACAGATGCAGATAACCTTTCTTTGATTGGAAATTATCCTGCATATCTTTGGACAAGCAATGGCAGTGTAATTGATGATGAGACAGTAACCTCTGTTACAGGAAAACCATCTATGGTGATTAATGCAAGTGAGTATGATGTAGGATCTTATACTTTCGGGTGCGATATTCAGGATCAGCCTTCTTTGTTTTATGATGCGGCTGTATCTAGTGCCGTAAAAGAGATAATAATATATGATAATCTTTCACAGTTTTTTGAAACAGGGCCTGATGTAGTATATCGGGACGATGAATTTGGTGGGGGTTCAGAGAAACATTCGGTTGACCTGAATGCAACCATTTTTGATAATTCCGGGGATCCTGTAAATGATGTAAACGTAACATTCTTTTATGAGGGACAAAATAAGATAATCTCCCTCTATACTGATGAATCAGGATTTGTGTCCTATTCATGGAATCTTTCATCTGATGTGCCTGCCGGACCATTGGATATTCTCGTGCAGGCAGAGAAGCCTTTATTCAACAACAGTCTTAAAAGATATAATGATTCTTTTACAGTACGAGTAAGGACGCATCCGGAATGGGAGGCTCCGAAAGGAGATAATCTTGCAGATCTTTCCCAGGACCCATGGATAAACGTGAATTGCAGCATAAGGCAATCCGCAAACAATAAGTCAATCACAGATACGCATAATCTTACTATGTGGTATTATCTTCCTGCTTACCTGAAGAATGCTACTATCAATGGAGAGACCCTCATAAGAAATACTGCTGAGAACAAAGAGATCCAGAGGAATATATCCTGGGAAGGGGAATATACTAATGATCAATGGATTGCTTTATCCGGTGAAGGAGAGATTAGCCTTTACAATGTCGATGGAGAGCCGCTGGGACTTGCCGGTTATGATGAGGGTTCAGTCATGTTGAATTCCCTTGAAGGAGAATGGAACCTTACCTTGATCATAGATGGGGAAGATTATGATGCAGTTAGTACCACTATGGATACGCAGGCTTCTTTCCAGCTGCCTGAGGGCAATATCACTGGTATCGTCCTGAGGCTTATGGAAAATGGAGGGGCAGAATTGAACCTTTCATCAATCTCATTTGAAAAGACACGTTATGATGAAAAATATGAGATAGGTTCAACTACTGAATTCTTTGGACTTGATTCAGATCCATCAGGGACTCTGGCAAGATTTGGAGGTAACATGGAGTTCATTGAGGATCTCTCAAGGGAATCGGAATCTCTTGATGATGAACTGGGTTGGTTCTATGATTGTAATGGGACATGTAATGGTTCTGTTTCAACAGATCTTGTCCACCAGGGAAGAAAGAGCATTCATGTGAATATAACTGAAATGACAAGTTCATGGTTCACATTCAGGGCAGATAAGCCTGATATAAGCAATTACAAAAGAATAACTTTCTGGCTATATTCGGATTCCAATATTGAGCATAGCCTTGAAATGAGTGATAGTTCAACTACAGATTCAATCGTTCTTGGTAATTTTACAGGATGGAAATATTTCCAGCCAAAGCTCAAGGATTTTGCAATAGATAAATCTGATTTTGAGGGCTTGAGAATTATAGCAGATGGTGAAGTGCAGGATGCACAGGTATATCTTGATGATGTCAGGCTGATGAATCATTCTTATGCAGATGGATATAAGGCTGCCCTCTGGACAATACCCCATGATGGATTCTTCAGGGGTGTATGCAATATCTCTGATGAGTTATATTACAATACCACAAGCGAAAGTGATGAAGAGGTATTCAGGATAATAGATTACAATCAGGACATAAGTCAAGGAGGAACAAACAATGATGCAGGAGGAGCTCCTGATGAAGATACAGAAGAACTGATAACTGGGGCAGAGGTCACTTCTTTTGAGGTTACTCCTGAGTTCCGAAATTATCTTGTAGTGAACGGATCCTCCGGTCTTGGTGACCATATAATGGTTGAAAGTTTTGTCAACGAAGACCTTGCTCTCAGTTTAAGGTCATATTCTGAGGTCATTGGTTTCAATTCAACTGAACTTGAGAATGAGATATCTATATTATTGCCTGCGAACGGGGCTGTGGAGATTCCAGTGTATTTTAATTCTTATAATTCAAGCCAGGCATATCTTGATTCAGATCTTGATTATATCTCAGTCATAAGCAGTTCAACTTCCGAGGCTTTTGATTCTGAGTTCAACATTACAGTTATTCCGGTGAATGTCAGTATTAACAAGCCTACAAATGATGAAAAAATATCAGGGTTATATGAAGGAGATCCTTTCAATGTGCTTGTACAGGGGTGGATCAGAAATGATTCCTCTTTTAATGCAAGCTCAAATCTGGGATATGAAGCCATGGCAGCGAATACCACTTGTAAACTGGTGGATAGCACTTATGATGAAGGCTTGTGGAACCTTACTTTTATTGCACCACTTCCAGATGGAAATCCTTTGATTGCGGATCTTGAGGCGAGGGCAAATCTTGCGGGTTATGACTCAAATGATACCCTTAGCATGGGTTATGCTAGTGATGTAGAGGAAGAAAGTCTTGGTTTCTTTGACGTGTCAGGTCCTGTATTCGGAGATGTGAATGTATCAATTGAGGAGAAAACTGAACCAAAGAACCTTACTGCACAGATAATGGATAATGATCATGTTGCGGGCGCATGGATAGAGATGATAGAGCCTGGAAGTAAAGATAAGTTTAGTTCAGTTGTAAATATTTCATTAAATGGGTCATCCTCTTTCCAACTGGATGTGCCAGCTAATGCAACAGTTACTGACTCCCTGATCAGGCTTTCTGTATTTCCTTATATAGGAGATAACAGAACAGAATATCTTTCAAACATCACAATTAATATCAGCGAAGAGGAGGTCTGGAAGGCACCAGGAAGGGTCGGAAAGATAGAAAAATCTTTTGAGACTACTAAACAAGATACTGAATTTATCAGGATTCCTAAAGGAAGCAGGATCTCAGAGATAAAAGGCAATGTTGAAGGACTTACCCATCCTTATAGTTTCAGGCAGGCATACAGCCTGGCATTTATGGGAGAAAACCTGTTGGTCCTTGATGCAAGGACAAAGCTTATCTTTGAATTTGATCAGGAACTTAACTATACTGGTGAATATTTCGGGAATTATAGAAATTCATCTGCAATATTCAGCAGACCTGTGGACCTATATGGAGATGACTTGCTTCATGTGCTTGATGATAAAAGAATCCTTGATTTTGATGATTATAGATATGATTCCAGTATGATTATTGATGGCAAGTACCCTGACTCTATCCTTTTTGCGGATAATAAGACTCTTGTTGCAGACAAGGCAGGAAAGCTAAGGATATACAACAATACTGTAAAAACCATTGAATCAGTTCATTATGGGGATAGGACAGGTAATCCATGGTATAACTTATCTTCACCTACAGATATTAAGTATCATAACGGGTCATATTATCTGCTTGACAGGGAAAGAATTTTCGTGCTTGATGCTGAGAATACAACCAGGGTGAAAGATATCCTTGATATCTATACAAAACCTATATTCAATCTCAGCTCTCCCATGGCATTGGATGTAAACGAGCATCATATTGTGATCGCGGATACTGGACATGATGAGGTTGAGATATATAATACTGATTATGGTTTTAATACTTCAATTAATGTTAAAAATCCTGTTGATGTTGCAATAAAAGGAAAAGAGATTTTTGTACTTGGAAAACATTCAGTTCAAAAGTTTAATGAATCCTTTGAGAAAGTTTCAGAAATATTCTCTTTTGGAGATTTTTATCCTTATCAAGTCAGGCTTGATATGGCTGAACAGGGAGTACAAACCGGTGGGAGTCCGCCAGAATTCCTTTATCATGCATATGAAAGCAAAGGTCTTCTTGACAGGGCTGTGAATTACAGTACAAGTGAAAATACAATAAAAAGAATTAATACCTATTTAAGCAAGTGTACTGGAACACAGAATAAAGGGCCTGTATATTGTGATGTACCTTTGGATATAATCTATGGTGAACCTGGCAAAGTTAAGGTTAACATGACCATACTTTATGATGTGTCTTTTGATATTGATGGGTTGAGGGATACAATATATGGGAGGGAAAATCCTCAAGCGATTGTTTCTGCTGATGGACAAGGAAATGTTTTAGCTGAATCTGGAGTGGAATATTCCACGCAATTTACGAGATATTCACTTGACAATCTTAGCTCAATAATATGGAATGGAATACTTCCTCCTGAGGAAAGGACTGCAGAATATCATAGTGTCCTCTATGCTGATGATCCTGTTGGGCACTTATCAACAAAGGATAAGTGGATATTTAACCATGCTCTTGTTGATCTTTCGGCTCCTCTGCTGGAGGAAAAGGTTACACCAAGAACAACTATAGTAAGTGGAGCAACAAGGTTTGTTGCCAGCGGAACCACTGAAGAACTTTTCAGGCAGAAAATAAATAAGAGTAATCCTGTAATCAATAAGACTATATACAATATTTCTGTTGATATATACCTTAACGCTACATTTGATCAGCAAGGTTCTGAATATGAAACAGACTTGCAAATTTTTGATGCTTCCCTTAATTCAATAAAGAATAATATCACTAATAAATCAGAGGTCAATGACATCGTAAGTATCCAGAATATTGATCTGTTAGGGATAGACATGCCACATGATGTGCTTAATCATCCAGATCTCAATTCTACTGTATATGCAGGAATAGAGGTGCATGAGAATCTCACTTCGTTTTCAGGTGCGCAAATCACATTCAACTATTCTTCAATGAGGGAATTGATACGCTGGTATAATTCTCAAAAAGAATATACACCAATTGACAAGAATATCAGAATGTACAGGTGTGCAAAGCCCGTTGAGAACTGTAGTTCAGGGGACTGGGAATTACAGTCTAACAATTATGAAATAGATGTTGATAATAGGATCGCAAAGATAAATGTTTCAGGTTTCTCAACTTATATCCTTGCGGAATACAATCTCACCAGGGATGAGGAAGAGACACAGGATGATACTCAGAGAAGCAGTAGCAGTAGCAGCAGCAGTTCTCCTTCAAGTTCTGCACCTCCTATGTCAAGAGATAGTTCTTCTGAACCATACTGTGGTGATGGTTATTGTGATATTGAATTAGGTGAGAATGAGACTTCATGTCCGCAGGATTGCAAGACTTCTGCTTTGGTATATGGAGAATGTGGAGATGGTGTATGCAACCTGGGAGAAAATGTTGATAACTGTCCAAAGGACTGCAAGGGATTGGAGCTTGAACATTATTTCCCTTTCACAGAAATAATGGTAAGGCCGGGACAGAACAAATCATACGATATGAGGCTGAAAAATCCTTATAATGATACAAAAGATATTGATATGTTCATAGATAACGCACTCATGAAAGAGTTCTTTGAAGTTCCTTCAAAAATATCTTTTGTTGCGGATGAGCAAAAAGAGATATCTGTGAATATCAGTGTTGATTCCAATGAATCCCCTTCAATGTATCATGGAAATCTTGTGTTACAATCTGAGAACAAGAAGAAGAGGATACCTCTTACATTAATAATCTCGGAAACAACAACAATTCCTTATAAACTTAGCATGGATCTCCTTTCAGAAAATGTAAAACCAGGTGATCCGGTCAGTTTCAGAGTAAATATATATGATAATACAGCAGAAAACATATCTCTTACTTATATTGTAGAGGATTTCAAGACCGGAGAGGTTTATGTGAACAGGACAAGGAATGTGAATCCTAAATATACCAATAATTTTATTGAGGAACTGGAGCTTGAGGCGAATCATGGCTCTTTAAAGAATAGAACTCTTCCAGAGGGAAGTTATATTTTGTATGTCAATGCACACGGAAGAGATTATAAGGCCTATACTGCAGAACCTTTCCAGATAAGTGAGCCTTTGATAACACCTTTCAAACTACAGGTATTTGGAATAATTGCATTTGCTACAGCACTTCTTATTGCAGGCATAATGGGATATCGTTATTATAATAAATGGAAAATTGCGCATATGCGTTACCTGCCTCCAGACTTCAATGCTATACCAAAGAAATCTGATGAGAACTTCTGGCTTGGAAAGATTCCTGAGACTTCAAAGAAATCATATTATGATCCAAGTGACCTGACAACACATGCTCTTGTTGCTGGAAGCACTGGGTCTGGTAAAAGTGTAAGTGCAAGCATAATCGTTGAAGAGGCTTTGCTTAAAGGTATTCCTGTAGTAGTTTTTGATCCTACGAGCCAATGGACAGGATTCCTTAAACAATGTACTGACAATAACCTGTTGAAGTATTATAAAGAGTTCGGGATGACCGACGAAGATGCACGACCTTTCAAGGGATTGATATACAAGATAGAGCATCCAGAGGTCCAGGTAGATTTCAAGAAATACATGAATCCAGGAGAGATAACTATCTTTGATATGAATGCTTTGAAACCTGGAGAATACGACCAAGCAGTATTCCATATAATCAATACAATCTTTGGAATACCTTGGGAGGAGAATCCTGAGCTTAAACTGTTGCTTGTCTTTGATGAAGTACACAGGCTTCTTGAAAAATATGGTGGCCAGGGCGGGTATATTGCTCTTGAGAAGGCGTGCCGTGAATTCAGGAAATGGGGTATAGGTACTGTTATGGCAAGCCAGGTCTCTACAGATTTCAAGGAAGCTGTTGCAGGTAACATACTTACAGAGGTGCAGTTGAACACGAAGAGCATGGATGACATAAAGAAGATTGCAAATAAGTATGGAGTGGATTATTCGTCAAAAATATCAAGGCAGGGTATTGGTGTAGGGATGATACAGAATCCAAAGTATAATAACGGGAAGCCATGGTTCATTCATTTCAGGCCAACAATGCATAGTCCTCATAAGATGCCACAGGAAGAGCTTGAGAAATACAGCAAGCTTGCCACGGCGATTGATTTCAAAGAGGAGATACTTAAGGTTGCAGGGGATTCAGGAGAAAAAACAGATGATATCATGATGGAACTTAAGCTTGCAAAGGACAAGCTAAAAGAGGGAAGTTTCAAGATGGTGGATATTTATCTTAATTCAATTGACGAGAAACTTAAGGCCCTGGAAAATTATGGTAGTTATGAGAAAAGTGCTAATGAAAATCAGAAGGCCAAACAGGCCAAGATAAAGGAATCGATAAATAATTTCAGGAAGAAACTTGAAAGCGAAAAAAATGAGAAATAAGATCCTTATAGTCCTATTGTTGTGTGCAGTACTGTATGGCACGGATCTAGATAATTCTTCAGAACGCTCAAACAGGCTTAATGTCACGTGCGGTGATGCTTTATGCCAGTTGGGTGAGAATATATATAATTGTCCTGAAGATTGTGCAATGCTTCCAATAAGCTATAATACAAACATGATAAAGCCACAATTGTCGGTTGGTTCTTCAAAAACGTTTTTTGTGAGTATCACAAACCTGCTTGAGCAAGAAATTAATGTCTCAATAGGTATTGAAGGGGAAATTGAAGATTATCTCTCTTTTGATCAGGAATCATTGGTCATTTCAGGAAAAAATGAAAACATGATCCATGTAACTGCAGCTATCCCTGAGAATGTTTCAGAAGATAATATAGAAGGAGAAGTTGTACTTGAGACAATGGAAAAGCAAATCAAGATACCTGTCTCGATAAGGATTGTTGCTGTGGGAAGTGATCTTTTGGAGATGGATATTTTTGTACTTTCAAGACAGTTGTCACCTGGAGAAAACCTCAAAGTACAGCATGAGTTTTATTCGTATATGAATGAACCTGTAACTCTTAACTTAACATATTCTATTACTGATACTGAGAAAGTATATGGTACGCTAGATAGTAAGGTAGGGATAAGAGGGTCTAATATATTCATAAAGGAGATTAATCTTACCGAAATGGTCAATGATACACTTCAGGAAGGGGAATATCTCCTGGAGCTTGCAGTAGATGGAAAACCTCTTGTGAGTTCTTCAAGCTTTGAATACAGGAAGATTTTCTGGACAAGTGCAAGGATCAGAATAGCGGTGGTTCTTGGAGCTCTTGTCATTGGTTCTGCAATATTTTTGTTTGCGCGTAAGAAGTTCATGGAGTGGAAGGTATCAAGAATGCGTTATATCCTTCCTGATTTCAGGACATTACCCAAAAAGACAGACCGATCGCTTCCAGTAGGAAGGATTCCTGAGACAACAAAAAAGGCTTTCCTTAATCCTGATGATCTGACAACACATGCTCTTGTTGCTGGAAGTACAGGTGCGGGAAAGAGCGTGAATGCAAGCATCATAGTGGAAGAGATTCTAAACCTTAATGTGCCTGCAGTGGTCTTTGATCCTACAAGCCAATGGACTGGTTTTGTGAAGCAGTGTACTGATAAAAATATTCTAAACTTTTATTCACAATTCGGAATGGGTGATGAAGATGCGCACTCATACAAGGGCTTGATATATAATATTACCAGTCCTGATGTTAATATTGATATACAAAAATACATGAATCCAGGAGAGATAACAGTATTTAACATGAATGGCTTGAAACCCGGAGAATATGATCAGGCTGTCCAAAGCATAATCTCCAAGATGTTTCAGGTTCCATGGGAGGAGAGCCCCGAGCTTCGGATGATACTTGTGTTCGATGAGTGCCACAGGCTTCTTGAAAAATATGGTGGCCAGGGCGGGTATATTGCTCTTGAAAAGGCGTGCCGGGAATTCAGGAAATGGGGTATTGGATTGGTAATGGTGAGCCAGGTAAATGCAGATTTCAAGCAAGCTGTTGCAGGTAACATACTTACAGAGGTACAACTGAATACCAAGAGCATGTCTGATATAAACAAGATGGCACAAAAATATGGTGTTGATTATTCAAGCAAGATCACACGGATGGGGATAGGGGTAGCAATGGTGCAGAACCCTAAGTATAACGATGGTAAACCTTGGTTCATACAATTCAGACCACCCTATCATAATCCTCATAAGATACCAGAGGAGGAACTCAAGAAGTATTCAGAATACAGTACAGAGCTTGATGAAATAGAAGAGAAGATCAAAAAGGCTGAGGAAGCTGGAAAAAGCACGACTGATATCAGGATGGAATTGAACCTTACAAGAAGTAAGCTTAAGGAAGGTCATTTCAAGATGGTTGATATATATCTCAATTCATTACGTGATAGTGCAAATAAATTATAAGGAGGCGATCATGGATGGCTGAAAAAAAAGAATCATTTGACAGGGATAATGATCAGATTTCCCAGGAAGAGTTCCAGAAGTTGGAAAAGACTGAGGAAAAGAAGAACCCTTTGAAAAAGATGTTTAAGGGAAAGGAGAAAAAGGAAGAGGCTAGTGATAAACCTGCAATAATGCCTACACAGCTTAACCAGGAACAGCTTGTCAATGAATTCTATTCGTTGAACTCCAAGTTTGACAATCTGCTTGTAAATGTTGAGAAGCAGAGTGGAAGAATCGATATGGAGCAGGATGCAAGAAAATCATTTAGTGAGAGGCTAGTGAATCTTTCAAGCCAGGTTGGAGAGCTCAGGTCTGTCATAGTATCCAAAGAGCGGTTCTTTGACAGGATGGAATCTGAATACCAGAAGATGAAGGATCAGTTCTCTTCAATCAAGCCTGAGAAGATTGAGGCCCGGTTTGATGAAGTCGAGAAAAGGTTTGTGAAGAACGAGGCAAACGTGGAAAAGATCTCATCCCAGATGCAGCAGGTAAGCACTGAGCTTGAAAAACTTAATAATAAGCTCGCCAAGCTAGGGACATATGAAAACCTGTTCCAGATGCTTGAGAAGATAAACTCGCAGGTCAAATCCTTTGAAGAACTGAAGAATCATGTGGAAAAAGTTGGTGCAAAGGTTGAGTCTTATTTCAATGAACTGAATGATAAGATATCTACTGTTGATAATCTTGATTCAAGGATCAAGACAAACGAAAATTCGTGCAGGACACTTTCAAAAGAGAATGAAAAGCTTAAGGCAAAGATTGCAAAGGCGGCTTCAAATGATGACATGAATAAAGTGCAAAAAGATGTGGAAGTCCTGAAGAAGGATATATTCAAGAAGGATATCAGCATGTTGAGGTCTATCCTTAAGCCTAAGTCTGATTCCAGCTCTTCTGGAGAACCCTCTTTTGTAAAACCACAAACAACAAAATCTGAAAATTTTTCATCCACTCCTGAAACTGTGCAACAACCTAATTCTGCTGTACAACAATCTCAAAAAAAGGATGAACAATCCCAGGCAAAAATACAACAAACTGCTCAAGCACCTCATGATTCTTCTCAAGGGGAAAATGGTACTCCCAAGAAAGCTACGCAGTTACAGAATCAAAAAGAAAATAATCAGGCAATTCCTGAAAAACGTGAGAACCAATCAAAACCCCAGCTACCTGCAAAAAAGCAAGAACATCAAGCGATGTCTGATGAAATCTCTCCTGAAGAAAGAGATGATATCCTTCCATCAAAATTTGCATTAACTGCAAGATCTAAGGATTCAGGAAATAATAAGCCTTCAAATGATAAGTATAGGACATTGAAGCAATTCCTTGAGAATGCAAATAAAAAAGGAATCTTGAATGAACAATTGATAATGCAGACAATCCAGAAAGGTTGGCCTGAAAATAAAGTGCGGGAAATTGTATCACAATTTTAGCCATGACATTAGTAAAACGAAAAACAATTGTATCCTTCTTATTAGTTATGCTGCTGTCGATTTATGGTGTATCGGCTTTATCTTATCATCATATTGAGAACAATACAGTTACAATAACATTTTCGAATATATCCGATGGAACTCTAAATTATAAAAGGGTTATTTCTGAGGATTATATACAAAAGGATTTCGAGGGAGATTCAGTAAAGGTAAACTTATCTTTGGAGGCACCTTATGAGTATTATGTGGAGGATGAATATGGTACAATCAAGGTTGCAATGAGTAATCGTGATGATTTCTTGGGAGATCTAACTAGGGAATTTGCAAGAAACCAGCAGACCGATACAGATTATTGCAAACCTTTTGATGGAGACTTCAGCTGTCAGTTTGCGGATATGAATGCATTAGAGGCTGAAAGATTTGCTCTGGCATACGAGGAAACAGGAAACGAGACCTATCTTAATCTGTCATTAAACCTTACTTTTGCAGAATACTGGGATGATGAAGCTCCTTTTGATTATGATGACTCTTACTGCGACCAGTCAAGGGATGATTTTGATTGTGGAGAGTTGAATTTTGGTGTGCAAAGGATTGATTTAGAGGGGTCATACAGGCAGGGGACAATAATCACTTCTTTGTTTAGGATATGGCAGATTACAGGGAACGAGAATGTCAGGGATCTGGCAGAAAAATATGTGAAAGGAAGTGCCTCTGATTGCGATGTCTGGGCAGGTGATTTCTCATGCGCGAGTGCAAGGGGACAGGGGTCTCTTGGAGAGGCTTACTGGGTCACTTATCTTATAACTGGTAACGAGACATACCGGACATTTGCGGAAAATCTTTTGGAAGAGGCAAGTTCATATCCTTTTGACCCAAGGGTGATGATTGCATTTGCAAAGGGGTATGAAGCAACAGGGGATGAGCGTTATAAGGATGAGCTGCAGAAGCAAAGTCCTTCCTGCAATAATTGTTCTCCTGAAGAAACTGCAGACCATATTGAAGGATATATTGAGTTATACAAGCAGACTGCAGACCAGAATGCTTTACAGATGGCAACAATGTATCTTTTATCAGGAACAAACGGATGTGATCCTTTTTCAGGGGAATTTCAGTGCGATGATGGCTGGGAACAGGGTAGGCTGAATACAGCTTACTGGCTTGCTTACAGGACTATCCCTGAGGAAAAGCTGATAACAAGACCATTAGTTGAAAAGACCGATGATAAGGTTAATCTTTCGTTTTATTTCCAGGGATTGCTTGATAATGTCACTTTGTATTACATGAAGCCTGGGGACTTGTCTTTTGAAGAGATCCCTCTTGATTTCATTAATAGCACGATAAGCCTTGATACTGGAAGAGAGGGAGTGTATAAGTATTATGTCAAATCTGAAATGGAAAGGTTTCCTGCAGGAAATGGAACATTCATTTTAGGAGAAGATGATGGTTATGGGAATATATCCAGCATGCTTTTTAGTCATGATCCGAAGAGATATTGCAAACCTAATGAAGGGGATTATTCATGCCAGGTGGAGGATCATCAGGGATGGATGGTGCAGGCCTTTGTATCCTTTCTATTGAATGGAGGAGATGCAGTTATGCATCTAAGGGGTTTTGGGAATTCTTTAGTGGATGATAATAATATAAAAATGAGTACTTGTGAGTATAATGAAGGAGATTATTCCTGTGAGAGCAAAATATTCAATGCATCAACTCATACTCTTAGTGGTCCACAAAAGAAAGGGTCAGTAAGACAGGGGACAATTGCAACAGCCTTTACAGAACTTTATAGGGCTACTTTAAACTTAACTTATGCTGTACATGCCCAGAGGTATCTTGAAAATAATCCAGAGGAGTGCGATCCATGGTCTGGTGATTATTCCTGTGAGGAAGGGCAAGAGGCCATGGCTTATAGTTACTGGAAAGGGTATGAGGTATTCGGGGATAAGAGATACCTTAATATCGCAAGAAATCTTACAAAAAATCTATCAGGAAGGAGTTCTGAGACTGCAAAAGTCCTTTGGTATGGGAATTATTTATCAGGGAACTACATGGAGGATGCAGTCAATATTACTGAGGAGCGGGTCAATGACTGCAGTAATGATGGTGAATGCAGTATAGAACAATTAAGTGGTTTACAAATCCTTCTATGGAATGCTGTAAAATTCTCTGAAGGTGATAAGAATTACTTGAGCAAGGCCATGCAGAAATCTTTTGTATATCCTTATTCGGAAAACTGTATCCCTGCGAGAGGGGATCTCACAGAAAATGATTATGAGTGCAAGTATGCGGACCAGCAAGGGATGGCTTTAAGTGCATATTCTCTGGGTGCAAGAAACGTCTGGAATGCAGGGAACATGACTTATTTTGTAAAACTTGATTCAGATTCAGAAGCGCAGTATATGGAAAATTTTACTGTTACATGTAATATCACAAATACTGGAAATTATTCGGATAGTCCACAGATGGTACTTAGTACAGGCCTGGAACAACATTTTAAAGTACTTGATCTGCAAGCCGAGGGTGTAAGTGATTCCACGCAGAAAAGGATTAATTTTACTGATGTAGGTGATAACTCCTCTGTATCTGCAACTTGGGTGCTGAGAGCTGATAAGGGAGGAGTCTCTAATATACAGTGCATAGCATTACCAGAGAACCAGCTTGCAATGTTCTCAAACAGGACAACAATAACTGTTGATAATCTATCTGATGTGCTTGATATCAGGGGCAATGAGAGCTATTGGTTCAAGCCTGGACTTAGGCTTGTGACTTACGAGATAAATAATAAGGAAGATTTTTCCCTTAGTGATGTTAATATCAGTATTGATGGTCTTGAAATCTATAACATTACAGGAGATTCTTTTGGAAGAAGGGAAGGGAATTCTTTTATCTTTGATACGATCTCACCTAACAAAACTCAGACTATTAATGTTACTTATAATGCGTCCTTTACTGAGGATTATCCCATAAACATTGACGCTGATACAAAATACGGAGGGCTTGTCGAGGCCACACATAATATTCATGTATATAATAATTCTATCTTTTCATATGATTTGCTATCACCTTCAATTGCAAAAGTAAAGAAGGTTTTCAATATCACGCTTAACCTGACTAATTCGCGCAATTTCACGATGGAAAATGTAAGTGTTATGCTTTCTGGACTTTCAGTAGTTAATATAAGTTATAATGATTCAAACATAGCTCCTGGCCCGAGAATAATGGAGATGGAACCAGGAGGAAATGAGGTAATAACATGGTCTGTTTTCTCGGATCATATCCCAGAGGACCCTTTGAATTTTTGGTTCTTGCTCAACAGTACTTGTCCAGATATAGCACAGAGCATCAATGGTTCCGTGATAATAGGGGAGGAAGGGCTTTTTGTTAATCTTTCCACAAATCTTCCTGGAAGTGTGGACAAGGGAAAGACTGTTTCTGGGTATGTGAAGGGATCTGTCAAGAACATAGTGGAATTCAATCTTACAAACATATCAATTCATGCAGATGGGATGAATGTAACACTTATCGATGCCAATAATACTTACTATGCTAATTATTCAGATACAGTAGATAATTCCAGCGTGAACATGACTGGTGACGGGTATATTGTGAATTCCAGTTTGAATCTGACTTTTGATTATAATACTACTGGCAATCTGGTTAATATGACATTAAACCTGGTTTCTGATTCCAATTATACGGTTTACCTGCTTTCAGATGAATCCTCTTTTGTTTGTGACCAGGATGTGGCCTGCATTGTGAATACTAGTCTTGTGTCTGAGGAGATGGTATTCCAGATCAATGCATCAGCCCTTGTGGAGAATGTGAGTTTGGATTATGTGAAGTCATTCTACAAAAAGATCCCGGTTGAGGCTTCTGATGATCATGTCATGTATGATTCACTAGAGCCTGGAGAAGAGGTTTTTGTTTTGTGGTCTGTATCTGAAAAGATAAATTCTGATACTACTATAACTGTGGGAGCTGAATCCGGGGAGAATGCAGTAGGAGAGTCAAAGAGCCATACTGTAAGTATAAGGGAGGCTTCTGGTTCAACACCTTCCAGTCCAGGAGGTGGGGGAGGATATCAAAGAGAGTTAACTTTCATCCAATACAATTACAGTAATTACAACATTACAGAGGCGGAACCATATCTAACTCCGGAAAGATTGCATCTGGCAGAGAATGCAACATATGATAGCATAAGCTGCCTTAATGTTACAAGAGAGTATGATGGAAATACTGAGTTGAGGATAGTATTCTGGTGCAATGCCACTTATGTGAATTATACAATATATGATAATGTTTCAGTCCTTGATGAGTTAAATATCTCCTCGGATCTTTATTATGAACTGGAAGAGGATCTTGTGAAGATCATAATTTCGAATCTTAGCGAAGGGGTATATAATATAAGCTATGAGTCTGAAAATCACATGACTGAGTTTTCCAGGCCTGTTATATTTGGATTCTTACCTAGAAAAATATCGTTACCTGAAAATGAGACAATCCAGAATGAAACAATTGAGATAAATGAAACCGGGCAGGTAAATTCAACAATAAATGAGACAGTAAGACCTGATGAGAAAAGTGCAACAATTGATCTTAACGAGATTTTTACAAAATACAAAGGTATCTTTGGAAAGTACAAGACAGAAATCCTGTATTTTTTCTTGTTTGTACTTGCGATTGCTGCTGTTTTGCTTGTTAGGGAAGCTCGTACTCAGATCATGAAACCCTTCGTGGGAAAGCGGCCTTTGCATCACTTGTATAAGAGCATAAAAAAGATAGGAAAAAAGATGTATGAGGCGTTGGATTATTATGTTGTTGTGGCCGGACTTAAGATAAGAGAACTCAGGAAGATGAGGGGCTCTTCAGAGGGGCTTATAGATTCCGGGCTTCAACTGGCTGATGCTTATATAATGGTCAAACAAATTGAGGAAGATATAGAGAACTCTGCTGATGAGATGAATGAGCATTATGAAGAGTTGCAGGCGATTCTAAAGGAACTTGAGACTGATGATGAGGAATTCAGGCTACTCAAGGAATATGTGGAAATAATCGGATTAAAGGTATCTACTATCAATGACATGAAACTTCTCGAATCACTAAAGGGGCAAGGGGCTGAAGAGAATGTTATACAGAAACTGTCTCTTGAGATACAACAAAAGGAGAATAGACTAGAAAAGTTCCTTGATAATATACCTGAGAAGAAAGAAGAGCCCATAAAAAAGGAAAAGCCAGAAAAACCTGTTCCAAAACCAAAACTTTCTGTGGAGGAACTACAAACTCATTTGTATTTTACTATCCAGAAAGTGCTTTATCTTGTCAATCAGGAGAATCATGAGGATGCAATGAAAGAATTGACACATGCAGAAGAACTTGAGAATGAGCTTAAGCAGAGAAGGATGAAGGGTAATCAGCTTTATCTTTATGAGACAATTCTTTATCCATTATTGATGAAGATCAGGAAAGACTTATCCTAGGAATTCATCGAATAAAAGCCCTTTGTTACGGGTGATCTCCTCGGTTATGACAAAGCCGGAAGCTGTCTCTTTCATGTCTTCAAGGGTGAGGAAGAACCAATCCAATCCGTCGAATTTGATGGCTATCCAGGGTTCTGCACCAAACACCTGACAAAAGGTCTGGAGGTCTTCAATCTCTTTTCTGGGAAGGTACTTGTAGGTTTTTTTTGCGCGTTTGCATTCGATGCCTGCTCTCCTGAGGCGGTTGCCTGCGATGAGGTCAGGGCAAGGGTGTGTTGCAGAACCTGAGCCTGCTGCACGGAATGCAGCCCAGCCTTCCTTCCAGAAAAGGTGGATAAGCTCGCGTTCTCCTGCTGTGCCCTTGTTCTTTGTGTTTATGCGCATGGTATCTCTTATGTGGGGTCCGTAGAAATCCTCTGAATCGTTAGAAATATAAAGGAAAACACCTGTAA
>CAYYOI010000012.1:0-35507 GCA_964473285.1 uncultured Methanosarcinales archaeon
GATATAGAAGTACTTACTTCTATTTATTACTGTGCCCTAATTACGATTTAGAACACATTTATAATTATTTCTCAAAACAGATAAATACCCCCGCACCATCATGAGGTCTATGATAGAACTCCTACTGCCCGCAGGAGACGAGCTAAGCCTGAGGGCAGCCATTGCAAACGGCGCAGACGCCATATATTTCGGGACAGGCAGGTTTAACGCCAGGAGAAAAGCAAAGAACTTCTCAAGCCCAGAAAAAGTCATATCCTATTGCCATAAGCACAATGTCAAGGCTTACCTTGCAATAAACACCCTCATAAAAAACAATGAGCTTTCCCAAGTCCTGGGAATCATCAGAAAAACCAAGACAGACGCATTCATAATCCAGGACCCCTGCCTCATCCCTCTTATAAGAAAACACTCAGATTCACAGATCCACATCTCTACCCAGGCAACAATAACCGCAACCCAAGGGATCCCAAAAGGTGCAGACCGGGTGATTCTTCCACGAGAGTTAACCCTGGAAGAGATAAAGGCATTCTCCAGCCATGTTGAGACTGAAGTGTTTGTTCACGGTGCCCTTTGCATCTCCTACAGTGGCCAGTGCCTATTTTCATCAATGGTAGGAGGAAGATCAGGAAACCGTGGCCTTTGTGCCCAACCCTGCAGGAAAAAGTACAACAACAAATACACCCTCAGCACAAAAGATCTCTGCCTCTTAGAAAAACTACCAGAGATAATTGATTCAGGCGTCACAAGCCTCAAGGTTGAAGGACGATTGCGTAATCATAAGTATGTTGGTACAGTAGCTCGCATATACCGCAAATATATCGACCAATACTACAACAATTCTTTCAAGATAGAACAAAAAGACCTGGATGATCTAAAGCTTGCCTTCAACCGCGAGTTCACAAAAGGCTTCATGTTCGAAAAAACAATAACCAACCCAAAAAACCCATCCAATCAAGGGCTCTATTTGGGAAAGACAAAAGACAACAGGCTAAGGCTTCGCCATGAACTCAACCCAGGAGATGGAATCACAATAAAGACAGATGAGACAAAAGGCTTTAAGTTCAAAGAGAAAAAGAAGAAAGGAGAAATCATAACAATTGACGCAACAGACTACACCCCTGTCTATATGACCTCTTCGCACAAGATAATAGATCTTTCCGAACCCATCCCAGAACAGGTACCAAAAAAGATTCCTGAAAAAGAGATAACATTCAAGAAAGTCCCGAATACCGACAAGCCACGCCTTTTTTGCAGAGTCAATGACAAAAAGAACTTCAATAAGAGCAAGCAGGCAGACATAATCTATGTCCCACTTGAACTATACCAAGATGCAATAAAGCTCCATGACAAGGTATATATCCAGACACCAAGGATAGTCTCAACAAAAGAAGCAGAAGAAATCAGAAGCCAGATAAATAATCTACAACCCAAAGGGATATTGGTCTCAAACAGAGCTTTTCTGGACCTACCATTCAAAAAGCACATAGATTACAACCTCAACTGTTACAACGACATTGACATCAACTGCTACAACTCAAAAGACGCTATCCCGGTAATCTCCCCAGAGCTTAACAAGAAAGAACTAAAAGAATTAAGAAACAAGAATGTCATAGTGCTTGCCCACGAAGATCTTATCCTCATGACAACAAAAGAGCCACTGAAAGCCCCAGAACTAATTGACCAGGAAAACCGCCATTTCAGGGTATCCGGCATGAACATCCTCAACAACAAACCCCTGGGACTGTTTGATCATATCAATGAGCTGATAGAGACAGGCATCAAGTATTTTCTCGTGGACCCAAGACAACTAACAACATACAGGGACATCATCGAACAAAAGGCCAAGCTCACAAAGAAAGGATACACCACCGGCCATTTTAATCGCGGAGTCTACTGATCATACACAACAAGAATGGTATTGGTCTCATCAGTTGCGCCAAGCTTGACATCGATTATCTTCAGGTCAGCATGCTCCTTGAGCCATGCATTTGCATCATCCTCATCATAGAATAGTTTTACCTGTCTCATTTTCAATAAAGGCGCCGAGGCTGGGATTTGAACCCAGATGACCCGGAGGTCACAGGATGTCTGCACTGCAAGGTATCATAAGGACACCAGCCCTTAGCAATCCTGCGCAGTACCATGTTGTGCCACCTCGGCAGGTAAATATTGGAAAAAGGCCGCGCTTTTTAAAGATTTCCCATGTATTTGCACCAATGCCAAAACCCTGGATTTTGCAAAAACTTAATATAAAAAGCAATTTTTGCAAAGATTCATGGAATTACTAAAGATCGCAACACAGATCGCCCGCAAAGGCGGAGACTATCTATTGACAAACTTCAGGAGAGATCCTGACCTCCTCAGTAAAAGAGGACTCTCAAAGGAAGTATCAACTAAATACGACAAGGAATGCGACCGAATCCTTATCGACGAGATAACCAGGCGCTATCCTGACCACAACCTTCTCACCGAAGAAAGCGGTAAGATAGAAAGAAAAGGCCAATACACCTGGATTATTGACTCTCTTGACGGCACTGGCAATTTTGCAGCAGGAAACCCTTTCTTTTCAGTCTCAATTGGAATAATGAAAGGAGATGAACTCATTGCAGGAGTAGTCTATGCGCCTTATCTTGAAGAGCTCTATGCTGCCCAAAAAGGAAACGGATGCACCCTTAACGGAAAACAAGTGAAGGTTTCGGAAGTAAGCTCCCTTGACCAGGCCTACATCGTAGCCTGTGAAGGCGGATCAAAAGATAACAACAGTATGACAGAGCTTTTCAGGAACATCTACCCAAAAGTAAAAGACATGCGAAAGATAGGATCTGCAGCAATCGAGTGCGGCCTTGTGGCATCAGGAAGAGCTGATGGCTATACCACACTTTCAATCCATCCATGGGATGTTGCAGCAGGAGTTTTGTTAGTAAAAGAAGCAGGTGGACAAGTCACAGACTTCAAAGGCAAACCCTGGCAACCAGCACAAACAGATCTTGTCTGCTCAAATAAAAGGATTCATGAAGAACTAAGAGACCTAACCTGCAACTAGACGGACACCATCTTTACTTGTATAGATTTATAGTATAGATTTATATTACCTCCTACCACCAGGTTTATTTCAGAATAATCCAATAATGAAGCATTACCAGACTATTGAGTTCTTCCAGTCAACCTAGACTATAAAACACCTATAGAAGTTTACTAATAAGTGGTAAAGAAAGATTATAAAAATAATGGATCATATTACAAGATAATATGCCTCCTTTTGATGCCAGGAATGAGAATCTTGAAAATACAATCAGGATTATGTCCACCAATATTGAAAGAATCAACCAAAAGCTTTCCATATCAAGACCTGAAAATGATCCCCAGCAACCCCCCCAGATTCTTGAAGAGTTAGACAAAAGATTCAACAAACTGGCAAACTTTTTCAAGAGTAGTCTTGACAACATGACCCAACATATCAACCATTTTCAGAACCACTTTCAGACACTTGCACATCTGATTAAAACCTCAGAAGATAACATACGAAAAGAGATCCAGGAACAAAAAGACAAAGCGATAGTTGAGATCAAAAAGGAGGTTCAATATCAATTCTCACAATCCAGGGAACAATTGAAGCAATCCATCAATACAGGACAAGAAAAGATAAATGATATCTCCAGACAAGACCAAGCAACCATTAAACAAGAATTAGATTCTATAAAGAGAGAGATCCAGGATATGCTAAAAAGGATGGAAGCAACTCAAAACTCAACTAAAGGAAAAGAGATATCACCCGCATTCAAAAAAGATATCAATGAGATAAAGAATAAGTTGGGAGATAGATTTGATGAGACCTTACAGCTTTTATGGCGCCTTCTTGAAATCAACTACAAGTTACTAGAAGAGAAAAAAGATTCAGATATACAACAATAATTGGAACTTCTCAATTTTAGGTATAATAGAATAACACTTGATTCAGAAACAAACATTCAATAAAATGAAAACCAAAGAACAGTAACAAGCAAAATGCTTATCCAAAATCACCCATTCTGATACAACAAAAAAAAGGTAAGCACTACCGGGTAAATAATCTACCCCTCAAAAGATAGATTCCTATACCCAGTATTACAATCACCGCAATGATTGCGATCCCCACAACAGGCGATTGCTTGTCATCCACACCATTTGCAACCTCAAAAGAGGTTTGCCTCTCCTGTGTTATCACTTCATTACTGTCAATTGCCCGTACTTCAAGATCAACCTTATACTCCTTTGGTTTTGCATCCTCTATATCCAGAGTAAGAACTGCAACCCCACTCTCACCGCCTTTCAAGGCACCCACAAAATCAGACTTCTGATCGAATTCAAAAGGCTGTGAAGAATCCTTGAACGCATGGACAGAGACTGACTTGGCATCATCCGTGCCAGTATTGGCAACAGTAAGGTACATATCCACCTTATTGTTCGGCCTTACTTTCGCAGGGTCCATTCGAACATCTGTGATCTCAAAATAAGGAGATGGCTTAAGTGTCAGGTTCAAAGGCAGGACAACCTCCTGGTAATCTTCATCCTTATAGCTGACCTCAACACCTACAGGATAAACGCCTGAGGAAAGATTTTCATCAAGATCAAGATAGAATTTTCCCTGGCCAGTTGTACCTGCAGCAACAGTTCCAAGAACTGTTTCATGCGAATAAGTATAGGAAGGTGTTATCCCTTCAGGTAACTGCAGGCTCATCTTCACGTTATCTGCATCAGAATCCCCGATATTTACAATATCCAGGCTAAGTTCAGCCTCCTCAAGATCGCGCTTCAGCTGCTTAGGTGTTGTCCTGACTGCACCCAGGACCAGGTCAGGCTCTTCCTTTTCTCCCACACGGATATCATACTCCATGCTGGACCATCCTGAATCCTCAGATTTCCTGCTTTTAAGATCAACAGGATATGTCCCTTCATGAGCATCTTCTGCTACCCTCACCTTATAATGAAGAATGTAATACTCATCACTGTCACTATACCCTGTCCAGTACCCTACATTCTTTTCAGGTTTATCAACTGCATCAAAGAAAAAAGGATACTCTGTGTCAAGCACGAAAGTCAGGTCTTCAACAGCTTTTGTCCCGGATTTGGTTACCTTCCAGCGTAATTCAACATATTCACCTGGTTCAGCAGGATCCGGGTCCTGGTTCAAGAGAACCGTCCTCAACAAGGCGGTATCCTGGTCTCCTGCATAAAGCGCCCCTTGCGCAATTAATGTTCCTACAAGCAATAGCATAATAATCCTTTTCATTTTTTAGACCTCCTAAATCGTTCACCTAATACAGCTATTATTGGTATGATAGTGATAGCAGCAAGAAAGCATGCTGTTATCCCATAACTCATCATCGTTCCAAGTTCTTCCATCACACTAAGGTTTCCCATTGACATCGCCCGAAACCCGATCAATGCAGCAAGCGTAGTAGTAAACATCGGGATAAACACTGCATTAAGAGTATTCTCCATTGCCTTCTCTGGAGCAAGTTTTTCCAACTCACGCCTGAACCGGCTTATTGTCTGGATCCCAAAATCAATCCCTATCCCCATTATCATCGACATCGCCCCAGACGTTGCAGGACTTACAGACAACCCAAGTAAGCCAAAATAACCAAACGCCCATACAATTCCGATAAGGATTACTGCCAAAGGTGTCAATGCATACCTTATAGAACGAAAAAGCAACAACAGGACCACAAGTATCCCTATCATAGATAGCATTGAAGTCTTTTGCATATCAGGCCCTAAAGTCCCCTCTATGATAGGACCTGTTGCAATATCCCCTGCAACATTGACTGACAGGGCACGAGGCTTATCCATGTTCCCTATTACCTGCTGCAGATCTGAAACCAGTTCTGAATCCTTATACGAATCATCAAGATTAATACGTATCACTGACATGAGATAATCATCACTAATATAACTCTCAAATGCCCCGGAATCGACAACCTCCTTGATCCTTCTCTCAGACTTGGGGATCATACCCTCCATATCATGTACAAGCGTACCTGCACTTGTGACACGCACCACATGATCAGTATGCGAAACAAGCTCAGACAAGAGATAGATATATTCAATATATTCAGGCTTTCGTATGTCTCCTGAATCAAGTTCCAAAGCGATCATTATTGAATCGCTTCCTCCGAAATGATCTCCGATTATATCAAAAGCTTGTATCTCCTTTATATCATCTGGCAGCATATCTGAATTATCCATATTCTTTGAACCTACCTGTCCTGAGAAATAAATCGCAATCCCTGTTACCAGAAGGACCAGTAAAAGCACAATATATGGATTGTGCGAGATGAACCGGGCATAGCTTCTGATTATCATTTCATACCATCCTCAATTAGCATTATAACTGGTTCTACCGCAACTGCTGCGATTATGCAATAAAAGATACCCAATGCAAGACTGAATCCAAGATGCTGCATCATAGGCATTATAGAGAAAGTAAGAGCAAGAAAACCTACAATCGTAGTGGTCCCAGACCCAAGAACTGCAGAACCCACTGCAGGCACTGCAGTTGACAACGCTTTCTTCTGGCTGCGTTTCTTTGCACGCTCCTCCTTATAGCGCGATAACATGAAAACACCGTATTCCACACCCAAGCCTAAAAGCATGGCTCCAAGCCCTGCTGTCGCAATCGAGATCTTGATTCCAAGCCAGCCAAGCGTCCCGCCTGTCCAGATTATTCCTAGCAATAAAGGCACGCTTATCACTCCAGCCTGCGTAAAAGATCTCTGGATTATCACGAGCAAGAAGAATATGATGACAAAAGCAACCAGTAAAGTAAATACACTGTCAAACTCCAGTAGTTCAAGAATCACTTTCAGGATTGAAGGTGTCCCTGTTATCGTGATCTCTGTTCCAGGTGGCTTTGAAAGCCCGTCCAATTTCTCATTCAATAGATTGGTAAGCGCAATTATCCCCTCATTCCCCTCCCCTACATCCGCCTTCAAAGTCATTATCATCTTTGTCCGATCATCACTCACAAAAGAACCAAGTCCATTACTGGCCAAAGCAGAATACATGTCCTGAGAAGTATAGGAAGGATTCATCTGCCTCACAACAGGAGCAACAGATACAACCTCCTCTATGCTGCTTTCATGGGTAAGAGTATCCTCAAGGCGCACCACATAATCCATTATTGCAGGATCCAGTATATCCTTTGGAAGCTCTTTCATATTAACATCCTTAAGCTGGAAAAGAACAAATATCGTATCCTCACCGCTGAAAGCATCATTTACCCTGTCATTGAGCAGAAATATAGGAAGGTGCTGAGGCATCTCCTCCTCAAAATTACCTTCAAGTTGTATATCCTTGAGCCCCACACCCAAAAAGAGAGTAAAAACCAGAACAACCATAAGAAGCATGTAAGGGTGCCTATATTGAAGGACAGTCAGTCTTTCCAGTGCTTTCTCGATTAGGCTCATCTTAGTTCCTGCAGTTTTTTCTCTGCTTCCTTTATGACTTTCCTGAATTCTTCTTCCCTTGCCCTGAAACCTTTCTTATCCATCAAGCCAAACATCACACGAAAAAAAGGGATCATCACATCACTGTTTCTTACAAGCTCTTTCTCATTAATTGAAGAGCATTCCTCCCCTAGAAGATCTGATACAGCCTTCTGCATCTTAAGGTGCGTATTGAACATGTCCTGGTGCTGCTTGAGAATATCCCTTATATGCCTTTTCCCCTTTATGGTCAGAGAATAGATCTTACTGTTTCCATCCTCTCTGAAAGTGACAAAGCCTTTTTCCTTCAACTCATTAAGCAAAGGATACATGGAACCGCTTGAAGGCCGTTTTCCATACTGCTCCTCGATAGAATCCATAAGAGAATATCCGGTTTGTTTCTGGACCAATAATGATTCCAGCACAAGTATTTTTAGCACACCTCTTAGCATACTATATCGGTTTCCGACACGTATATAAAAAACTTATGATTTGCCATGGAACATGAATACCAGAAAAAATACTATGACCGAGAGAAAAAAGCTCAAAGCCATAAGGCCTATATATAATCCATCGGTTTCAGGGCTTTTCTCAAGTATATTATAATCAAAAGATTCCCTCCCCACATTCACCCTGAAAGTCTCTCGATCATAGGTTGAATTATCCACAACCGCAACTATATCCAAAGAATACGTCCCTTCAACAGCATCATTCCTTACTCCCACATCAATGAACATCCTTTCCCGGTCATATCCAGAAACCCTGACTTTATCAGGTATGCTCACTGTAAATGATCCATTGTCATGACAGAACTTATTAGGCATTTTGTTGCAGTCCTCTCCGCAATCATCGGATGCACACTTTACAGGTTCCAGCCACAGATTAAATGTTGTATCCTTCTCATAATAATTCTTGACATGAAAAAGCATGATCTCGTAGGTCTTATTACGAAGTAGGCTTCTTTCCCTTTGCGCCTCCTCCTGCCTTTCTTTATTCAGGAGTACGTTGATGCTGTAATGCTCCAGCGAAACTGCATCATCAGGAAAGGAATATACACCGAATACGAAATAAAGGCATATTATTGAAAGAAAGACAATCAGGTATGCTTTTTTCATATCCTTTCATGACATAAAAGTATATTTAAACCTTTCTCGTTAAATCTTTAAAGGAATAAGTGTTCCAGGAATTATGCTCATAAGACATATTCAGCTCGAGAACATAAGAAGTTTCACAAACGAGGAGATAATCCTCCCAAAAGGGACAATCCTTCTCAGTGGAGACATCGGAGCAGGCAAATCCACCATTCTCATCGCAATAGAATTCGCCCTTTTCGGTATCCTCAGAGGAACTGTCAATGGAACCTCCATTCTCAGGCATGGAGAGAAAGAAGGATCAGTGACACTTGCATTCTCCATCGCTTCAAAAAAGATAACAATAAAGCGTACACTCAAACGGCAAAAAGACTCTGTCCAGCAGGGCAACGGCTACATTGTAATAGACAACATAAAAACAGAAGGAACCTCCACCGAACTCAAGGCAAGAGTCCTGGAATTGCTGGGCTATCCCCAGGAACTTCTTTCAAAGAGCAAGAATCTCATCTACCGCTACACCGTATTCACACCACAAGAAGAGATGAAACAGATCCTCCTTGAAGAAAGCGATGCAAGAGTAGACACCTTAAGAAAAGCCTTCGGTCTTGACAAGTACAACCGGATAAGAGAGAACATAACCATCTATACCCGCAGGCTAAAAGAGCAGAACAAGCTTCTAGAAGGCAAGGCAAGCGGCCTGGAATCAAAGGAAGAGCAGTACAAGACCCTGCTCCAGGAGATAGAAGAGAAGAAGAAACAGCTGGATACAAAAAGCCTTGAAAAACAAAGAAATTTAGTGCAGGAAAAAAAGCACAAGCTCCAGGAGATAGAAAAGAAAATAAAAAAGATCCAGGAACAAAAGCATGCCCGCAAGATTCTCGATGAAAAGATCCTCCACGAAGTATCCCAGAGAAAACAACTGGCAAGTGAAATTGAGCAACTAAAAGAACAACTCCAGCAACTGGATAAGGAACTAAGAGAAATACCTGACAAAGAGAAGCTCCAGCAACAGATCAATTCTCTCCGGGAAAAGGCCGCATCTGCTGAAAAAGAGATAACTGCAGCCCACCAGCGCATGGGAGGCCTTGCAAGCAGAAAAAAAGAAGCTGAAGAGATAAAGAAAAAGATATCCGATCTCACCCACTGCCCTACATGCGAGCAGACAGTAAGCACAGACCACAAGCAAAAGATAAAGGAACGCGAAGATTCAAAGATTTCAACTGTAGAAAAAGAGAACAAGAAACTTGAGGATGAGATAAGCACAAGAAAAAAGGAAAAGCAACAAATCGACAAAGAGCTTCAAAGACTCCAGAAAGAACTTCAACAGGTACAACTCCTCCTTTACAAGAAAAAGAATTACACCGAAAGATCAGGAGAGAAGAAGAAGAAAGAAGAGCAATTCCAGAAAACAAAACAGAATATAGCTGAACTCAACAAGCAAAAGATAAATATAAAGGTTCCGGAAGAAGTAACAGATGAGAAACACCAAGAGATAAAGAAAGCTGTTGACGAGGAAGAGCAAAAGCTAAAGAGACAGGAGATACTACAGGAATCCATAAAAGGCCGTTTGCAGGAGAACCAAAAGACCAAAGAAACCCTTGAAAAGGAGATAGCAGAGAAAAAGGAAGCAAAAAAACAGCATAAGGCAACACAAAAGACAATACAATGGTGCGAGGAATATTTTGTCCAGCTCATGAAAAACATCGAACGAAACGTGATGCGCACGATCCATCGTGAGTTCAACGAGTATTTCAAGGGATGGTTCAGCATGCTCATAGAAGATGAGCTCCTGAGTGCACGCCTTGACGAGGAATTTACACCGATAATAGAACAGAACGGTTATGAGACAAGTGTTGCAAGCCTCTCAGGAGGAGAGAAGACAAGTTGCGCCCTTGCATACAGGCTTGCCCTCAACAAGGTCATAAACGATGTGGTTGAATCCATAAAGACAAAGGACCTTATAATCCTTGATGAACCCACCGACGGTTTCTCTTCAGAACAACTGGACCGCGTAAGAGATGTGCTTGATTCGCTTCACATGGAACAGATAATTCTGGTATCCCATGAGAGCAAAGTAGAAGGTTTTGTGGATACCAACCTCAGGGTAGAAAAAAAGAATCACGAAAGTAAGATAATATGACAAGCCCGGGTTTCCGGCAAGAGTCCCACAGTATTTTAAAACCCAAAAAAAATAGAAGATTTGTGAAAAAGGAATTATTTTTTTGGAATCTCCATGACCTTACCAAGATTAGTCTCAAGCACAACCAATGCACGATTCAGATCATCTTCATTCTTGATTCCTGTAACAACAATCTTTCCGTTTCCAAACAACAGGAAACTTGTTTTCGGATCACGGATCTTGTATACAAGACCAGGGAACTGCTCAGGCTCATACTCTACGTTATTGAGGCTTATAGCAAGTTTGTTCAGGTTAAGGTCATATCCCAGTTGTCCTGCCGCAACCATGTTCTGCACATGAAGCTCAGGCTTTATCTTGATATTGACCTTGATCTTTTTCAATGCCTCAATTATGTTTTGTATTGAACGCTCTGCATCCTTAAGGTTCCGGGCACCCGTACACACCACTCGCCCACTGGTAAAAATGAGAGCTGATGTTTTTGGATCCTTGATCCTCATGATCAATCCTGGAAACTGTTCAGGATTGTATTCCGTATTCGGCAATGTCGAAGCAAGCTTATCAAGATTGATATGCTCTTCGAGTGCTGTTGATATAACCATATTCACAATGCTTGTTTTTGCCATATTAACCCCCACTTTATAAGGTATTTATAAAAGAGTAATGCACCAAAGTTCATAAATGTTTTGCTTTTATAAAGAGAAAGAACTTATTTATAAAGAAGAAATATACAAAAAAAGTAACAGGTATACTCTACTTTCGTTTTAAGACTTCTTCCTGGAGCATCCCGGCAAACTCATCGATATCTTTTGTGCCTATTACCTCGTTCTCCCTTGTCCTTACTGTAGCTGTATTATTCTCAGCTTCCTTCTCTCCGATGACCAGCACATAATTGACCTTTTGCAACTGCGCCTCCCGTACCTTCTTTGATACAGACTCGCTTCGCTTGTCGATCTCCACCCGCAATCCATTCGATGCAAGCTTTTCTTTTGCCTTCTCTGCAGCGTCCGAGAACCTGTCTGCAACAGTAAGGATCTTTACCTGCACTGGACTCAGCCACAAAGGAAACTTACCAGCATAATGCTCTATAAGTATTCCCATAAACCTTTCAAGTGAACCATAAACTGTCCTGTGAATCATTACAGGCCTATGCCTTTGACTATCTGCTCCTTCATAAGTAAGATCGAAATTCTCAGGCTGCGCCATGTCAAGCTGAATTGTGCCGCATTGCCATGTCCGGCCCAGGCAATCTTTGATATGGAAATCTATCTTCGGTCCATAAAATGCACCATCCCCTTCATTGATTACATATTCCCTTCCTGTCGACTCCAAGGCTGCCTTGAGAGCACTGGTTGTCTTGTCCCATTGCTCATCTGTACCGATCGCCTTATCTGGCTTGGTCGAAAGCTCCATATGATAAGTAAGACCGAATGTACTGTATATCTCGTCAACCAGACTGATAACTCCTTCGATCTCATCCTGGATCTGCTCTTCTGTCATGTAGATATGCGCATCATCCTGATGGAACGCACGCACCCGAAAGAGCCCTCCTAAAGTACCAGAAAGCTCATGTCTATGCACAAATCCTATCTCACCAACACGCATGGGTAGCTCCCGGTATGAATGGACCTCCTCATTATACATGAGCATCCCGCCAGGGCAATTCATTGGTTTTATTGCATAATCCTCCTCATCGATCCTGGAGTAATACATATCATCCCCATAATTCTTCCAATGCCCACTCTTCTCCCATAATCTCCGGGAGAGTATGATTGGTGTCTTGATCTCCACATAACCTGCCTTGTTATGTACTTCCTTCCAGAACTCAATCAGCTTATTGAAGACTACCATCCCCTTAGGATGGAAAAAAGGAAAACCCGGTGCCTCTTCATGCAAAGAGAAAAGCTTAAGCTCCTTTCCAATCTTACGATGATCCCTCTTCTCTGCTTCCCTGAGCATCTCAAGATACTCTTTAAGCTCTTTCTTATCAGGAAAAGCAACACCATAGATTCTTTGCAATTGCTGGTTCTCAGCCTTTCCTCTCCAGTAAGCTCCTGCAATCTTTGTAAGCTTAAAGGCCTTTATCTGCCCGGTTGAACGGACATGAGGTCCCCTGCAAAGATCAACAAGTTCACCATGCTTATAGAGACTGCAAGCCTCATCTCCAAGCTCATCTATCATCTCAAGCTTGTATGGCTCATCCTTTTGCATCTCCTTAGCTTCTTCTTTTGTGACATCAATCCTTTCGAATGTGATGTCCTCCTTTACGATTTTCTTCATCTCCTCCTCGATCTTCTTCAGATCTTCAGGAGTAAAAGGCTTTTCAACATCAAAATCATAATAGAATCCATCCTCTACCGCAGGCCCTATTGTAAGCTTTGCATCAGGAAAGATTCTTTTGACTGCCTGTGCAAGAACATGCGCAGCAGAATGCAGGAACACATCCTTGCCTTCCTTATCTTTGAAAGTCAGTACCTGCAACTCAGAATTTTCATTTATTTTTGTACTAAGATCAACAATTTTATCATTAAGCTTTGCTGCAACTGCTGCAGAATACAGGCCTTCCCCTATCTGCTTCACCACATCAGCAACAGTTGTCCCTTTTTCAGCTTCAATTTCTGTATCATCTGGTAATCTAACCTTTACTGCCATAAATTCACCCTTAGATAGGTTTATCCCCTTTCTTTATATGTTTTGTCCATGACAACAAAAAGATTTATAAAAAAAGATAGCAATATCCCTACCAGGGGTGTTCAATGAATATTTTCCGGAAAAACCATATTCCAACCTGGCTTACACTAGGTAACCTGGCTGGTGGTTTCCTTGCAATTCTTGCAATAATCGACAACAATATACCTCTTGCAATGTATCTCATAGGGATTGCCCTTTTCTTCGATGTCATCGACGGTTATGTTGCAAGAAGATTCAACTGGCAATCTGATATGGGTGTGGAACTTGACTCCCTCGCAGACGCTGTATCTTTCGTTATTGCTCCAAGCCTTCTTGCATATCTTACCCTCCTGAATGAAGCATCTCCAATCCCAAGCCTTTTCATGGCAGGCTGCGGAATCCTCAGGCTTGCAAAGTTCAATGTCACCAAAGGAAAAGACCATTTTATAGGCCTGCCTACTCCAGTGCACACGATATTCATATTCTCACTATATTTTGTAAACCTGCAGATATGGTTGATCGCGTTGATAATGATAATCAGCTCATATACGATGATAAGCCCCCTGAAATATCCCGCGTTGAAAAAAGGCCATTTCCAGCACTATAAACAAAGAGGCCTTATCCTTGCACTCATCGCAGCATTGTTACTGGCACTTTCCAATTATATTGGCCTCATACTAGCAAGCATCCTCATATATGCATTGTTCCTTGCAATCCTGATACCTTTAAACCTGGACAAGAAACTAAAGAAACCAAGCGCATTATACATATTCAATTCAGGATTCATAGCAGCAGTTGTAATAAGCTATCTCATCAATCCGATCATCCCAGTAATATATGCAATTGCAGCAGCGCCCCTTATACAGGTCGCAATCGACGGAAAATGGAACTTATATTAATCAAGGTACTGTATCTTATGTTTCCCGTATACATGGCAAACATGATGCCAGTCATAGTAAGGTCCATACCCTTTCTTGACATCCCTGTGGATTTTGGGAAGAAAATAAGGAACAGGCGCATCTTCGGTGCCCACAAGACCTGGAGAGGATTGATCTTTGGCACAGCAGCAGCAATCCTCATAGCATACATCCAATTCAGGCTTGACCTTTCCATCTCATTGCTGGAATACGAACAATGGGTAATAATAGGCCTTTTTCTCGGCGGAGGTGCCCTCCTGGGTGATCTCCTGAAAAGCATGATAAAACGACAACTTAAAATAAAAGAAGGCAAACCCTTCATCCCATGGGATCAGCTGGACTTTTTGCTCGGAGCCCTACCTTTCCTCTTGTTGCTCTACATACCAACTCCAGCAGAACTCCTGACAATGTGCATAATAACCCCAATACTTCATATAACAATAAATCATATAGCTTTTTACCTGAAAATAAGAAAGGAGAAGTGGTAACATGGTATACGAACTCGTGACAAACAAGATATTCCTTGCAGCGCTGCTAGGATCATTATCAGCACAGGTATTGAAGATTCTGCTTTTGATATACAAAGAGCGCCAGTTCAGTTTCAAGCTGATCCTTCGACGGGCCAGCATGCCCTCTGCCCATTCTGCAACTGTAGCAGCCCTTACAACAGCACTCTACCTTGACCAGGGATTCACTCCCTTAACAATCACAATGCTGTTCATCTCAGCAATAATCATCCGTGACCTGATTGATATCAATCTCGGAATACCAGAAGAAGAAAAGATCAAAAGAATCAAAGCACCCATACACACGCCACTGGAGATCACATCCGGAATACTGCTTGGTATAGCAGTCACACTAGCAATATTCGGATTCCCATTGTAATTGCAACAAAAATCAGGATAATGGAAACATAATAATATTTTCCTATGATTTTTTGCAGACAACTTTCTCTGACTGTGATTTTTGAACCAGTGGCAAGACCCAAAACAAACACCAAAAAACCAACAGTCGCAAGCTGCGAGAAGCCGAACACAACACCCATGACACAAAACAAGAAAAGCGGTTTATATACCAGAATCAAGCCCACAAGCGAGAACAAGGCAAGCGCAAGAAAACCCTCCAGGTACAAGACAAAAGAAACAAGAACAACAATTGCATACTCAAGGTAATTCAGGTATTTTATCCCTGCCTTCACTTCACCCCTTGCTATCCACGAGAGAAAGACACCACACAAGAGCCCCAGAGCAATGAATATCTCTACCACGGGCTATGCCCCCATTGTATAAGAAAATCAACATCCAGAGAAGGGACATCACATGCACCAAAACAAGAACCAAACCATATGAATATCTCAGCCCCTGTCTTTTCCAACTCATCAGAGATATTTCCTGCATGCGGCTTCAAGCCGTCAGGCAACTGGATACACACGCTTCTTGCCTTCTCATCAGTAATCATCTGCGCTACTCTCTCCAACTCCAGGTCATACTCCATAGAGACATCTAACAGAACAAGCTATAAATAATTTATGGTTCACAGAAGATATCATCCATCTCCATCTTAGAGAGGCGTCCCTTATTGAGTAGGCTCATTACTGTCTTACGCTTCCTTCCAGAGACCTCGTCCAACAGGTATTCCTCATTATCATCATAATCCATGATTTCACCTTTTACCACCAAGAAGTAACAATTTATTTATAAATGTTTTGCAAAAAATAAAGAGATACCTATTTCTTTTTCTTGATATGCTTCATACTGGATATGTTATCCCTCTCAATCTCTTCCAGACGAAAAGCAATGAACCGGCCCGCCTTCTCCATTTCAGGGATTACAGAAAATTCAAGTGAATTCACCCGACGTTTCGTCTTCTCAATCTCAGCAAGGATCTTTTTCATCGAGATCTCTATCTCTGAGACCTTCACTGCAAGATCAACAACCTTCTCAAATCCATGAGCTGCCTCATCTATCAACGCAGAGCCTGTCACAATACCATAGCCCCTCTGAGGAAAATGCTTAAGGACCGGCTCGCTTGCCTGCACTTTAGGTATCCTTATCCCCATGACATTCTTTGTCTCTGTCTTGATCTCCGGACTATTAGGTATAGCAAGTGCAAGAGATTTAAGGTATAATTCAGAAGTATGGGTTCTTGTTATGTTAAGCTTTCCAACAGCTTCCTTATATGCACTTAGCATCTCCTCACGAAGTGATTTAGCCTCCTTCATCACATCAAAGAATTCCATGATCAACCCATCACGCTTCTTCTTCAATAGGCTATGGCCATTCTTTGCAAGCTTTATACGGGTCTTGAGCCGCAACAATTCACTTCGTGTAGGTTTTATCTCCAATGCCATTTTAATCCTTGAAACTTTTTATAACAATACCATTATCATATTTTATATGGAAAAGATTGGTCATGTAAAGCCATTCTGGCCCATTGACAGCAAGCTCTGATGCCAAAAGCCGGCCCTTCTCATCCTTGTTCTTATTCACGAAATCACTTGTATAATCCAGGGCCCGGAAAGTCTGCACATCAAGATTCACTTTTGCCATGTAAAACCTTGTTGCTGAAAGCTTTTCATCAGCTCCTCCAGATGTATTCTCATAAACCTCCAGGGCCTGTTCCTTGAACCCTTCAAGATCATGGTATAACTTCCCAAGAAAATTCAGATCTCCATCTCCTGTATCATTCCATATATGGATCCCGTCAATCACCTTGTGCTCAGGTTCAGTATCAGTAATGAAATAATCAACAATATGAGATAATGCTCCGCAATTACTGCGCATATATCCGTCAGGCCCCTTGCTCATTCCATAAAGGCCCTCTCCCCCTATGTGTGATACAACCTGGATGATCCGGGAACCATGCCCTTCTCCAAGAGCAACATTAAGAGGTTGTCTTGAGACTTGGGACCCTATCTGAGCATTGATAAAACTTGTACCAAAAGCATCAATCCGCCTCTGCAGATCCATGGAGTTAAGTTCATCCGGACATATAGTGCTTGTGTCAATGGCTTCCAGCCCTAATGTGCCTGCAGTCTGCTGCAGATCAGAGAAAACTCCTTCATATTGCCGTGGCTCTCCCGGACGGTTCTCATAAGTGATAGGTCCCACCATGAAAAGCGAGTCAAGATTCATTTGATCCACCTTTCTATCTCTTCACGATCATTTGACCCATTAACATTGATTATATGTACCTTTCCTTTCTCTTCGCCATATATCCCTGAAAAATCCATCATCATCCCGATAACAGTCAGTTTCTTATTGTCCACAAGATGGTTATACCTCTCAAGAGCAACTGAAACCTGGAAATCAACATTGTTCTTTGCCCTCTCATCAGTTGTGCCTTCACCCATAGCTTTCTTGACAAGCTCAAGTTCACGGATGATAGCTTCCGGCTCCTCACTATAATCACCATCTGCAGCCTTCACAGCACCGCAATCACTATGGCCAAGAATAATCAGGTAAGGCGTCTTAAGATGCAACACCCCATAATCCACACTACCCTGGGCAGTCTTGATCTGATTGCCTATATTCTCTATGACAAACAGTTTGTTCTCGTTATCCTCAGCAAGAACACGGGTAGGGACACGTGAATCAGAACAGGTAACAAGTGTTACCTGAGGATTCTGCCCTTTTGATAACTCCTCAAACAAGTGTCCATGCTTTTTGACATATTCCTCGTTGTTCCTGAGCAATTCAGTAATCATTCTTCCCCCTCGTAATAAGATTCCCTGAATTTTGGATCTATTCTCGTGAGTTCCTCCTTAGGCATGGCTGACATGAGACTCCATCCAAGACCTAGCGTAGCCTCGATCGAGCGGTTCTCATTCTTATCTTGACGCACAAACTTATCTTCAAAAGAATCAGCAAAAGCAAGAAGTCTCTTGTCCTTCTCACTAAGGGATTCCTCTCCGACGATTGCAACAAGCCCTCGCAGGTCTCGTCCTGCAGCATAGTTTGCATAGATCTGGTCAGCCACCTGCTTGTGGTCTTCCCGTGTCTTCTCTTTACCGATCCCTGCATTCATGAGCCTTGAAAGTGATGGAAGTATATCTACAGGAGGGTATATCCCTTTACCATGAAGTTCCCTGCTCAAGACAATCTGTCCCTCGGTAATATAACCTGTCAGATCAGGGATAGGGTGAGTTATGTCATCACCTACCATGGTAAGGATAGGAATCTGGGTTATTGAACCATTCTTACCCTTTATCATTCCTGCCCTCTCATATATTCCTGCTAGATCAGTATACATGTATCCAGGATACCCTCTTCGCCCGGGGATTTCCTCACGTGCAGCACCAATCTCCCGCAATGACTCACAGTAATTGGTGATATCAGTAAATATGACAAGCACGTGCATATCATGCTCGAATGCGAGGTATTCAGCAGCAGTAAGAGCCATCTTTGGTGTGATTATCCTCTCGATAGCCGGATCATCCGCAAGATTCAGGAAGACCAGAGACCTTTCCAACGCTCCTGTCCGCTCGAAATCCTGCATGAAATATTGCGCTTCCTCATTCGTAATACCCATAGCAGCAAACACGATAGCAAAATTAGAATCCTTTCCCACAACAGAAGCCTGTCGGGCAATCTGCAGTGCGATCTCGTTATGCGGAAGACCTGAACCTGAAAAGATAGGAAGCTTCTGCCCCCTGACTAGAGTGTTTGTCGCATCGATTGTGGAGATACCTGTCTGTATGAAATCAGAAGGATTAAGCCTTGAATAAGGGTTCATGGCAGCACCCATGATATCAAGCCTTTTATCAGGCACAACACCAGGTCCATCATCTATAGGCTCACCTGCGCCGTTTAGTATACGCCCAAGCATGTCCTTTGAGCAGTTAAGCTTTATGCTCTCCCCCAGAAATTTCACAGAACTGTTCTGGTCGATACTGCTTGTTCCCTCGAAGACCTGGACAACTACCATCTCTTCTGATGTATCAAGCACCTGCCCGCTCTTCTTTGAACCATCAGAAAGCTTTATGCTGACAAGATCCCCGTATGCCACAGTATCAGTCTTCTTTACAAAAACAAGTGGTCCTGCTATACGTGTGATTGATTTATATTCCTTCATCATGTTCACCCTAGATTTTTGAATTCCTCATCCATCTCTTTTCTTACCTCAGCAAGCAAGGTTTCATAATCCTTCTCGAATTTTGCATTTGCAATCTTCTCTTTTGCTTTGGTCGCAAGGATATTCTTGATATTCACCCTTTCGATTGCATCGAACGCAAGTTTCCTGAAGTGAAGGATGATCTTCATCAGAGCAAAACTCTTCTCAAGCTCACAATAAGTATCAACATCATGGAATGCGTTCTGCTGGAGGACAAACTCCCTTACAAGACGTGCAACTTCCAGCTCAAGCTGCTGCTTTTCAGGTAGCGCATCAGACCCAACCAGCTGGACAATCTCCATAAGCTTATTCTCTTCCTGCAGGATGTTCATTAGCTTATTCACAGTATCATACCATGACTCATCCACGTTCTCTGCAAACCAGTCCTTTAAGGATGTCAGATAAAGCGAATATGAAGTAAGCCAGTTGATAGAAGGGAAATGCCTCTTTTGAGCAAGTTTTGCATCCAACGCCCAGAATGTTTTTGCAACACGCAAAGTGTTCTGCGTGACCGGCTCAGAGAAGTCCCCTCCTGGAGGGCTAACTGCCCCTATTATCGTAACAGATCCATCCTCTGCACTTCCGTGCGGAATGACCCTTCCGCTCCTTTCATAGAATTCAGCAAGCCTTGTTGAAAGATATGCCGGATAACCCTCTTCACCAGGCATCTCTTCAAGCCTGCTTGATATCTCACGCATTGCCTCAGCCCATCTTGAAGTAGAATCTGCCATGAGAGCGACATTGTATCCCATATCCCTGAAATATTCAGCGATAGTAATACCTGTGTATATGCTTGCCTCTCTTGCAGCAACAGGCATGTTTGACGTGTTTGCAATAAGAACAGTCCTGTTCATCAAAGGCTTTCCGCTCTTTGGGTCCTGCAGGTGCGGGAACTCAGTAAGAACCTCTGTCATCTCGTTTCCCCTTTCACCGCAGCCGATGTAAACGATTATCTCCGCATCACACCACTTTGCAAGTTGCTGTTGTGAAACCGTCTTTCCAGCACCAAAAGGACCTGGAATTGCTGCAACACCACCCTTTGCAACAGGAAAGAAGACATCAAATATCCTTTGTCCTGTCTTCAATGGCAACTCTGGTGCAAGCTTCTTGACAAATGATCTTGGCCTCTTTATAGGACAGTTCTGCATAAGCCCTATCTTTGAGCCATCATCAAGAGTGCATACAACATCTTCTACTGTGAAATTTCCTGATTCGATTGTTCGTATCTGGCCCTTTGATCCCGGTGGCACCATGATTTTGTGCATGAAACCCTCTGTCTCTTCAACCTCACCTATAACTGTCCCTACAGAGACCTCATCACCGACCTTAGCAGTCGCCTTGAAAGCCCATTTTTTCTTATGGTCAAGTCCAGGAGCATCAACACCACGCTCGATAAAATTGCCCATCTTCTCTTCTAACACTGGAAGTGGTCTTTGGATACCATCATATATGCTTGTCAGAAGACCCGGTCCAAGTTCAACAGAGAGAGGTTTACCCGTATTCTCCACTGGTTCTCCTGGCTTGATACCAGTAGTATCCTCATAGACCTGGATAGTCGTATGATCACCATCTATCTGGATGACCTCTCCCATGAGCTTCTCATTACCTACCCGCACAACATCATACATACGGGCCTTGATACCTTTTGCAACAACCACTGGTCCTGCAATTCTATAAAGAGTTCCTTTCTTTGCCATTATCAGTCACCTTTGTTCCATACATCAATACCGATCGACTTCTTGATCAGCCTTTGCATCTCCTCGTTTGAATCCTTTCGTGAAAGTGTCAAGAATATTGGTTCGATGGATTTAGTCACAAGTTCCTTTGTCTCATCATCAAGATCATCCATCATCTTGGTCTGCATTATGACAAGCCCTATTTCAGGGTAACCTATGATCGAACTTATCTGTTCCTTCGGGTTATCCTGCGCAACAAAAATCTTCTTGATTCCGCTCAGCTGGAAACCCAGGACAAACTGTTCTTCACCAAATACAGCAATCTCTTTCATTTTATCAAAAGTTTCTTCTCCACATAATCCGCATCAATTCCCAGGTATTTTGCCTTGATTATGGACCTCAGATTCCTTATCTCAGTTATCTTTGCCATTGTATAATCAAGTACTGTCTCTATTGAAAGCGGGTTCCTATAAGAGCGCAGCAATGCCTGCCTGTTAAGCAACCTGTCAAGTCCTATCTCTGTATCAAATACATCAGTCGAGAATTCCATCCTCCTGCCATAGAAAGTCTTCTGAAGTTTCTCCACCAGATCCTTCACATCCTTTGTCTTTGAGAGTGATAAGAGTTGTTCTTTTTGCAGGTGCTGCCCCTGTATGATCATATAATCCATTATCTGCTGGGAATCCATCCCTTCACGCTTGAAACGCATCAGGTTTTTCATGTTCATAACATCAATATGCATAAGTAAAAAACCCTGGAACCTTTTCCCATAATCCTTGAGCTGATTAGCCCCTTGAATAGAGTTCATGAAAAAAAGCTTATCCATCTGGTTCTCAAGCTCAACAAGACTATTATTCTCCTTGAAAGAATCATAAGCCTTGGCTAGGTCTTTCAAGGAAAAGATATTATTCTTCTCCAAAACTTTTCTGACGCTTTGTTGGTCAAAGAGATCCATGAAATATTCCTTCCTGTATCTTCCTATCGGTTCGATCAGCCGGAATACATCATCCCTTTTAGCCCCGCTGTAAAGCCCTCTCAGGACAACCTTAAGGTTATGCACATCAAATCGCCCCAGGTAAAGATCAAGGACCCTGACCACTGATTCAGGACTTATCTCACGCAGCTTATTGAACGTCCTGTATTGCTCACGCCGAAGCGCCATATCAATAAGCTCTATCCCCTGGAATTCAAGAGAAAGCTTGATCAGGGAATCCTTGTACTGGGAATCCTGCAGATATTTTGTGATAGAATTCAGGTCAAGCTTGAGCAGTTTATGATACTCATCCGGATGGATAATTTTGCTCTTCATTGCCCTGACCCGTGCACAGGTATAGGGTATCTTTGTCTTTGAAGCTTTCCTATACATTTTCAAATAATATCCTGTTTATATCTGCAAGATACTTCCCCCGTATCTCTTCAAGCAGAGTCTCAAACCTGTAATCCACACTTATTGAACCATCCTTGTTCTCAGCGATGAACCCACCAAGCATATTCATATTTTTATTCTCAATACCCAGTAGTTTAGCGTCAGAATCCTTACAATAAACTCTTGCTACTGTTATCTCTTCTTTAGCTGACTTGAAAAGATTACCCAGGAGTTTCTTGCGCTTTGTTTGTGTCAGTTTTTTCGGAAGCTTATTGCTTGCCTCTTCAAATACCTTATCAAGCATTTCTTTTCGCGCGATAAGTTTCTGTTTTTTCTGCTCAAGTTTAGCTGAAGCCACTTCTTGTTTCCTTTTATTGGCTAGCTGGTTCTCAAGTGCCTTCATCCTTTGCTCCACTTCCTGACGAGCCTCAGCCTCTGCAGTTTCCACTATCTCCTTTGCTTTCGTTTCAGCATCAGATATTATCTCCTGACGCTCAGCTTTCATCTCTTTCTCTACTTTGGCTTTCAGTTTTTTAAAACTCATGGTCTTCCCCTTACAACAAGTTGATCAGCAAGATTCCGATAACAAGCCCGAATATGACTAATGTTTCCGGAATTACTGTCAGGATAAGCACCTTACCAAATATCTTCTCGTTTTCTGCAAGAGCCCCAACAGCTGCTGCTCCAATCTCTTTCTCTGCTAATGCAGATGCAACTGCACTCAATCCAACTGCCAAAGCAGCTCCAATTCCAATTAATCCTGCTCCTATATCCATATTTATACCTCCGTTCCAAATGGTTGATATTTTCTTCCTCCACCTTTGTAGAATTTCGTGAAATATTCCACATAGTGAAGCCTCAAAGAGTGTAAAAAAGGCCCAAGTACTCCAAGCCCAATATTTATTGTATGTCCTATTGCAAACAGGATTATGCCACCTAAAATCATCAATGGCCCCCCTCCAAACAAAGGACCGACCATATCATTCACAACAACTGCAAGACTCACTGATGCCATCCCTATTGCCATCAGCCGTAAATAAGATGCCATATGTATGAAAAATGTTGGTATCTCAACAACACCAATCATCCCTTCCCCTTTATAGAGCATGATAACCGCTATAAATCCAAGTATTACACCATACCATATACCAAAACCGTATTGAGATCCAAGATAACCAAGTGCAAGTGCTATTTCGATTATAAACCATGACCCCTTCTCAAGGATAGCATCCTTCAGCCCATGCGCTCTATAAGCATTGATGAACCCGAGTATAACACCAAGGTTTACATGTATGAAACCCACTATCAGTGATGTAGTTATGAGTTGCATCACCGCACCAGCATTCCTTTCCATGAAAGGATAATGGATATGCACTGAATGAAAAAACTGTTCAATAGGCCCCCAGTAGGACATATGAAACCCGAAAAACTCACCATATAACAAACCAAAAATGATTGATGAGATTGCGCTGAACATGAGTATATTCAGGAAACTTGCAATTGCAGGATTTTTCTTTTTGATAAAATAAAACAAAGACAAGGTCACAATACCATAACCCACATCTCCAAGCATGAAACCGAAGAAAAGCGGGAAAGTTATGAACATGAAGATGCTTGGATCAATTTCCCTGTATGAAGGATAAGTGAACATCTCCAGCAGTGCCTCATAAGGTTTTACTATTCTGGAATTTTTTATCTTGACCGGAGCCTCGCCGTTAGTTGGCAAATCCTCCACATGCGTATCTTCAGGTAGCCTTGCCAGAAATTCCTGCTTTTCTTTTTCCGGAACCCATCCAGTTATTACCCCGATGGTTTTGGTCTCTCCAAACATCAAAGGCGCTTCCGCCTTCTTTGCATAAACAGATAAAGTTCTCTCAAGGGAAGTCACCTCATGCCTGTTCTTGTTCTTGAGTTCAGATATTTGCTTATCAAGATAATGGGTTCTCCTGTGAAGCTCCACAAGCTCTTTTTCCAGGGCATCCATATCATAGATCTCAGGCATCTTGAATTCTGTGAATCCAAAGTTTTTTACCTGGTCAAGCACGTCTCCTTCCCTGGAACGTTCATAGAAAACAGCCGCAAGGTTCCCTGCCCTAAGCACTTCAGTATTATCTCCCAGATCATCAGGAAAATTATCCTGCACATACCCTATGATAAAAGATATTCGTTTTGTTTCCCTGAAGATATCAAAAGAACCAAGTGATTTGAGTGCCTTTAGTTTACTGTATTCCTCCTGCAACTTCTTTTTTCGCTCTGTTATGTTCCTACGCTCTTCAGTTATCGCCTGGATTTTTGAATGTAACTCCTCAATATAATAGAATGCCTTCTTTAGTTCAGATCTGCTCAAGTCTCTGGGAGAACGCTTTACTGGTGAAATCCCAAGACTATACATTATCGTACGTAACTTTACAAGAGCCCCTGATATCTCACTCATCTCATCAAGTGGCTTGCCAATATCAATCTCTCCTGCATCATGATGCTTTATATCAAGAGCTTTTGCATCATACAGGTATTCAATGATTGATTGTAGATCCTGCTTCGCACAAAGTATCTGCAACTTGACCATGGGCTCTGGCCTGAGCATTATCGTACCTCATTTAGTTTATCTATCACAAAATCAACAGCTTCAGGAATCTTTTTTTCTGCTTTTTTTACTAGCTGCTGTTTTTCAGTCTCAGCTTTTTTTCTCTCTTGCTGGACTTCCTTCTCTATCTTCTTTTCTTCAGCCTTTATCCTTTCAACTTTCTTCTTTTCAAACTCAGAAAGAATCTTCTCTTTTCTCTGAGATGCTTCAGCATACGCATCATCAATGATCTTTTGCGCTTCCTCATGAGTTTTCTTGAGAGTCTCTTCCTCTTTGTTCTCAATTTCCATGATTTCTTTGAGTGAATCCATCCCAGTTTGGTGGAACTACGAACGTTTTATAAAGTTAACTATAGAACAGTAAATGTTTTCCTCGACAAAAGGGCAATGGAACCCCTTATTCTGAACAAATAGGCTAGCCTAATCAATAAAAATAAGGCGATTTATTTGCAATAGATTTAAAAAGACAAAAAGACAAAAATAAGCATACCAATAATTAATAGTATAAATGCGATGCTTTGAGCAATAAAGATATATGTCATTTTATGGTCTTAAGCCTGGAAAAATTATCCCTTTCATTCTCCTCAAGCACGAATTTTATATAATCCTTTGTCTCCTTGATTCTTGGGATCTGTATATGCTCAAGTGAATTAACCCTTCTTCTGACTTTCCTGATCTCAGCACTGAGTTGCCTTATGATTGCCTCAAGTGATGCCAGATTGACAAGTTCTGATAGAAGACCAATGAAACGCTCACCCATCATGACCATCAAAGGAGACCCCTCCACATGCTTATCCTTTTTATGCAAAGAAAAATCCCTAAGCTTTACTCCCATGAGATTCTTCTTTGAAGGGATCAAGTCAAAACAGGAATCCTGTGTGTAAGCAATACTCCTTGATTCAAAGATTCCTTCAAACGCGATGGAATCAGTCAGTTCTGAATAAGCAGACTTTACTTTCTGCTGTACAGCAAAACGCAATTTCTTGTACTCATCTACACGCAAGAAGAACTCATTCAAAAGTACATCCTGCTTCTTCTTCAAAAGGTCATGTCCCTTTCTGGCAAGTTCACCTTTCTTTTGCAATTCAAGCAGTTCTGATCTTGTTGGATTAACCCGCATAGTATCTCTTTATTTGTTCTTTTGAAACCTTCTTAAGTTCTTCCTTTGGGATATTCTTCAATATCTTCCAGCCAACATCAAGTGTCTCACTTATTGAACGGTTCTCCCTAAACCCCTGGTTAACAAACTCCTTCTCAAAATTCTCTGCAAAAACCAGATATCTCTCATCCCTTTCAGATAATGCACCTCTCCCGACAACAGCTACTAGATCGCGAAGCTCATTTCCGTATGCATAACAGGCATAAAGCTGATCAGCTACAGCTCTTGCATCCTCTCTCACCTGCCCCTCACCAACCTTGAGTCTTGAAAGGGATCCCAGGATATTGATAGGAGGGTTTAGATTATTTTTTGCCAGGTCACGATCAATTATGACCTGCCCCTCAGTTATATAGCCTGTAAGATCCGGTACTGGATGGGTCTTATCATCTCCAGGCATTGTAAGTATAGGGATTTGCGTGACTGAACCCTTAGATCCCTCTATCTTTCCTGCCCTCTCAAAGATGCTTGCAAGATCAGTATACATGTAACCCGGATACCCTCTCCTGCCTGGGATCTCCCCACGGGCAGCGCTTATCTCCCGCAAGGCCTCGCAATAGTTTGTAATATCAGTAAGTATGACCAGCACATGGATTCCCTTATCAAATGCAAGGTATTCAGCAGCACTCAAAGCAACTCTTGGAGTCATTATCCTCTCCACTGAAGGATCGCTTGCTAGATTAAGGAAAAGCACAGTATTTCTAAGAGCCCCTGTCTCTTCGAACTCCTTCTTGAAGAAATCCGCTTCAGATCGGCTTATCCCCACCGCTGCGAATACAACCGCGAATTCAGACTTATCAATAACTTTTGCCTGGCGCGCAATCTGTGCTGCAAGCTTATTGTGCGGCATACCTGAAAGTGAAAAGATAGGGATCTTTTGACCTCTAACAATAGGCATCATGCAATCTACAGTAGAGATCCCTGTCTGTATGAAATCCTGCGGAGTCACCCTTGCAGTAGGATTTATCGGGATTCCGTTTATATCACGATATTCGCTTGGAATATGCGAAAGACCATCGATTGGCCTTCCCCTTCCATCAAAAATTCTCCCAAGCAGATCATCAGACACCCCGAACTGGGCAGTTTTTCCTGTAAACTTAACACGGACATTCTTCTGGGAGATTCCTGAAGTTCCCTCAAACACCTGCACAACTGCCTTGCTCTCATGGGATTCAAGGACCTGTCCAGTAAGCTTACGACCATCCTCGAGTATGATTGTCACCATCTCCTTAAAGGATATACCCGAGACATTCTCCAGCACAACCAGCGGCCCCTTTACTGAATCAATTTTCTTGTAGACTTTCATTTTGAAAAATACGATTCTATCTTCTTGCAAATTTCCTTTACTTCCTTCTCCTCAATGTATTTCATCTGTCCTATATCTTTCACGATTTCAGAACCCTCAAGTTCATCAACATCATTGACATCTTTTCGTCCATATTCATAAAAAAGCCAGACTGCACGAAGCATCTGGTATTGCTTTGAGACTGGACAATACATGTCCTCCTTATGGAATGCATTCTGCTGCAAAAGGTCTTCCCTTATCAGCCTTGCTGCAAGCAGCACAAACCTTTCCTCCTCGGAAAGCGAATCCTTGCCCACCAACTGAGCAATCTCTATCAGCTGGGATTCCCTCTGCAGGACCTCCATGAGAGCTTGCCTCATATCTGCCCAATCAGAAGCGACTTCTTTATTGAACCAGTCATCAGTCGTATCACCATAAAGAGAATAGCTGTTAAGCCAGTTTATTGCCCAGTAATGCCTTTTTGCCGCAAGTTTTGAATCAAGAGCCCAAAATACCTTCGCAATTTTCAGTGTGCTCTGTGTCACTGGCTCAGAAAAATCCCCTCCCGGCGGGCTCACTGCACCTATCACCGTGACTGATCCCTCACTCCCACCAAGGGTTTTTACCCTTCCAGCACGCTCATAGAATTGCGCAAGCCTTGTAGCAAGATACGCTGGATAACCCTCTTCCCCAGGCATCTCCTCAAGCCTGCCTGATATCTCACGCATAGCCTCAGCCCACCTGGAAGTGGAATCTGCCATGAGAGCTACATCATAACCCATATCCCGGTAATACTCAGCAATCGTCATTCCAGTATAGATGCTTGCTTCCCTTGCAGCAACCGGCATGTTTGAAGTATTTGCAATAAGTATAGTCCTATCCATCAAAGGCTTTCCTGAAGAAGGGTCTTTGAGTTCAGGGAATTCAGTCAAGACCTCAGTCATCTCATTACCCCTCTCCCCGCAACCGATGTATACTATCAGGTCAGCATCACAGTATTTTGCGATTGCCTGCTGGGTCATTGTCTTTCCCGCGCCAAAAGGACCAGGGATTGCTGTCTGCCCTCCCTTGACTGTCGGAAAGAATATATCATATATTCTTTGTCCTGTGATAAGAGGGATCCTGAAAGGCTCCTTCTCCTTGTAATCCCGTGGAACCTTAACAGGCCATTGTTGTCTCATGGTGACCTTATGCCCACCCACAACTGCGATCAAATCGTCCACATGCTTTCTGCCAGATACAATCCTTGTTATTTTTCCTGAAACCCCAGGAGGAACCATTACCTTGTGCCTTATGAGTGAAGTCTCCTGCACCTCTCCAATGATCTCTCCTGAAGATACATTCTCCCCTTTCTTCCTGACTGGCTCAAATTTCCAGAGCTTATCGCTCAAAGGCGAAACATATATCCCTCTGGTTATGAAATTACCTGCCACCTCCTTTATCCCGAATAAAGGACGTTGCACACCATCATATACTGTACCCAAAAGACCAGGGCCAAGCTCAACTGATAAAGGCTTTTTTGTAGTGATTATTGGCTCACCCGGGACAACCCCATCAGTATCCTCATACACCTGGATAACAATCTGGTCTCCTTTCATCTCGATGATCTCTCCAAGGAGTTTCTCATTTCCAACATGGACCACATCATGTATCCTTGCATCCTCAAAACTAGTGCCACGAACTACCGGCCCTGCGATAGAGACGATCTTACCCTGTCGTTTCTTTGACAATCTCTTCGATCTCATCTTCGAATCCATTTTCCTGTGGTATCTTAATATAAAACTTATCCTTCGAAAGCCTGTCCTTAACCTTCCGGTAGAGTGCCTCATCAATCATGATAACATCATTCCTGCTCTTTTCTACAGCAGAAACTGCTGCCTCAGGATCATCCACCTCAACAATATCCTGTATCCCGCATAACCCGAAACCTATGCACGTTGTAGAGTCACCTATCAATGTTATCATACCAATACCTCTTCTATATGCTCAGGTGTTGCCCTTGAATGAACCAGCTTTAGAAGCACCCTTATGTTCTTCAGCTCCAGTTCCTTTTCTATATGGTAAGTTATGAAAGGTTTTATCGAAAGAGGATCCTGGCCCTTTAATTTTTGTGCAAAACTTTTCTTCACATTGAGGATTTTTCGCATTATGCAAAACACATTCTCACAATGAAAAGGTGTTTTTTCAAGTGCATTGATGACATCATCCACACTGGCATCTTTCAACTGAAGCAATACATCATCATGCTTCCCTCCTTCTATGAAATTGAATGATTGGCTCAATGCCTCAGTAACATTATGAACATCAATCAACAGCTTTGTATATGATAACAATACCTCATCAACTGCAAATGACCTGAGTGAGTCAAAGAACCATTGGTATAAGTCTTCAGTAGGATATCCTGCCTTCCTGCAGATAAGATAGAATTCATCCAGACTCATTGAATCGATTTCCTGGATAGTTTTTCTGGAAAATCCTGGTGTATATGAGAACATACCAGATATCAAGCCTGTCCGATCATGCTTTTTCACGCGCTTTACTGTATTGATAAGCCTTATATCCTCTTCCTTTGCAAGAGTCAGGAAAAAAGGCTTGTACTTAGGAGGGACTGAAGCGATTATCTTCTTGAGATTATCATTGAAATGCCTTCGCAAAAGACCTTGTGCAAGCTCTTCCCTATAATCGCTTCCTTTCAGTTCAAGCAGCTCCTTAAAACCTCTTCTTTCCAGCTGGTATATTATATCCTTATAGCTTCTCTGGCTTGAAAGAGAAAGCAATTCATCGCTCCTGATCAGCTTCCCCTGTGCTGCACGCATCCTTGCTGCACCATATGCAAAATGAAGTACCCTGAATGCCGGATATATGAGTATTGCAATCAATACAAGCAAAGCCCCGATTCCTATTATCACATTCATTCTAGATAGATCACCTGCTGGATGAAACCATCTGACAATTCAAGGGTATCTTCGTATTCCTCATTCTCATCAACAACACCCCTTACAGTAAATGTTTCAAGCACATCATGTCCAATACCTGAACCTTTCGGTGTATAGAATTTTTTTATTCCACCCTGGTCTTTGACTCTTTGCATCAGGTTTGATACCACAATCCTTACCAATGAAGGATTCGAATCCAGGATCAAGAAAACCTCATCCCTTATTGCCTTAAGATATTCTGAATGCATTGTGATACGGGACCGCTGTTCCCAAAGATCATTCTGGCTGTCATGCTGACGCTTTAACCTCTCCTTCTCATCAAGATGTTTTTTCTCAAGAGCTTTGATCTCCGACTCAATCAACCGTTCCTGTTCTGCCTTGAACCTCTCGATCTCAAGCTCATAGGATAACCTAATCTTGCGGATCTCACGTTCCTTTGTTTCTTCCACTGACCTGATCAGGTACTCGCTGTTATCTATTCCCCTCATGCTGCATAAACAAACATCAAAAGTATTGCAATAACAAACCCATAGATTGCCTGTGTCTCAGGCAGAGCTGCAAACACCATCATTTTTCCAAGCAGTTTCTCATTCTCAGCAGTAGCCCCTGCTCCTGCAGCCGAAGCTATGCCCTGTCCTATTCCAGAACCGCATCCTGCAACACCGATTGCAAGTCCTGCTCCGATAGCTATCAAACCTACTTCCATTTTTTCACCTCATAAAGTATCTTTTGTTTTAAGACTGGAATACGCCACAAAAGGCTCACCATCACCCTCATAAAACCTTGAAAAAAACTCGATATAATGCAGCCTCACCGAATGTATAGAGCTTCCAAGGACATTCATCACAAAATTAAAGGAGTGCCCCACCAGAAGCATCAGCACAAAAAGTACCGGACCAAATAGCCCTAAATTGCTCAGCTTCTCAGCCATTATATTGACACCCAGTGCAATCCCTGCTGTTGCAAGACACAAAGCAAGCAGCCTTGCGTAGCTGAACCAAGCACCCAGAAACTTGGTTATCTCCATCAGGCCCATGAATGACTGCCTTATGATAAGCACAACAACAGCAAATGCCAGCACCGCAAAACCCAAATCAAAGCCAAGCGCAAGCAATAAAGATCCCATCTGTAATGCAAGAAGCGAGATATAATCATATAAAAGAACCTTCCAGTTGTGAAGGTTAGCATAGATTCCCAAAAGCAGCCCCAAGTTTATATGCAAAAGCCCGATTACAAGACTAAGCACAAGTATCATCTGCGCGTTCTGGAAAGGATCAAACAAAAGAGGCTTCAGGTTGAACAGATTCCCGAAAAAAGATCCAAAGAACCATCCAAATAAAGCCGTTGTCAAGGAACAGGTCAAAAGCACCATCCCTGCATCAAGGTATATCTTGCAGGTCTTATCAGCCTTACTTAATAACCATCCTGAAAGCACAGCAAGAAGTAATGCATAACCCATATCAGAGAACATGAAACCAAAAAAAAGAGGTATAAAGATTGAAAGATATATAGTCGGATCAAGTTTACCATACTTAGGCAACCCAAACATCTTTGTTAGGAATTCAAAATGATTAACATAAAAAGCATTGTGGAGCTTACTAGGCCCATCAGGCACATCATCCACATCAAGATGGACCTTTGCGGTCTGCATCACATCTTTTAATGCCTTTAACTTTCGATGTGGAACATAGCCCTCCAGTATAAAAGTCTGTTCAGTCCTACCCATACTGATTGTGTATCTCTCATGATAGATAGAAAGATCTGCATGCACAGCTACCGCTTTCCTGTAAATACCTGCAAAACTTCTCAGTTGTTTTTCGGTCTTCTTCTTTTGCTTAGAAAGGTCCTTTATCTCACGTTTCAGGCCGGATATTACCTGCCTGTGCGTACCCTTCATTTCAGGTACCTTGATTATCTCACATGTCCGCAGCGCCTGGTATACTTGCAGGTAATCTTTCATTTGCCCTGCGATAAAAGCATATTCTCCCCGGCATATAATTGTAAGTTTATCACGCAGATCACCAAGAGAATTATTCACCTGACCCTTAGCAAGCATAGTGAAAACAAAATCCCCTGTATTTGTATAAAGTTCAGAATCAAGCCTGAAAGGGATCTTGCGCAACAATGAAAGCCTGTTTCGAAGTGTCCCAAGCTTGTCCTGTATCGTGGAATGCTTTCTTGTAAGTGCTTCAATATCCTCATGATGCACAGCAAGTTCACGCTCTGCCTTAAGCAAAGAATCAAGGTCTACCCCTGAATAGGTTGGATTTATTGCAGGAGCATAAGGCTTAAGATGCTCAATCATCCATCGTAGCTCAAGCAATGCCGAAGATACCTCTTCAAGCTCTTCCGGAGGTGAATCAACACTAAGTGATTCCTTCCTCTCTTTCACATGTATTATTCCCCGATCATGCAGGAAATCAAGTACTTTTCTCTTTTCTTCCTGCATTCCAACTAGTGTGAATGAAAGAAGGGGTTCAGTAGCCACTTAGCAACACCTCAAGAACCCATTGCGCTGAACTGGATACATCCTCATCCGTATACTCTGGAGGTGATTTTGGTTGTGATTTCAATGATTTGCTATAATCCTTTAACTCTTCATCAAGCCTTGCCTTTTTAACTTCAAGTCTCTTTTTATATTCTGATCTGATTTTTTCCTTATCATGGGCAAGCTTTTTCTCATATTTGGTACGCGCGCTGCTTATAGCACGATGAGCATTCTTTTCAGCTTTAAGAATTGAAACTATCACATCCTCTTTCATGTAAGACAATCTAAGCAGGAGATTTTAAAAAGTTTATTATTTCATCTGAATGACAACTTCTCCAGTTATCCCGGAAAGCCTCTTTTCAACCTGATCCTTATGCTTTTCCAGTTCAAACTGGCCAAGTGTTTTTGAAATATAATCCCTCCTATCCCTTACCTCTTTAACCCTCTCCTCAGAACGGCGGTACTCATCCAAAAGCTCCTGCTCTTTTAGAACAAAAGGGTGTGCTTCCAGCTTATCCTCTGTCTCCCGCAAAGTTGCATGCAGCTTATTATAGCGTGCAAGAAAATCCTGGAAAAAGGAATCATCTGTATTTATTATAAGGCTTACAACCTTCTCTTTCTTTTTAGGCTTCAGTTCAATCGATCCATTATCGATTGCCCTTTTCAGGTTATTCAGTATCCGCACAATCTTGAGGTCATAATCCTTAAGGAGAGTCTGCACAGGATTCGTGATATATCCTCTTACAAGTTCCTCGTTCTCAAAAGCCACCCTCTCGAACTTCTTGAAAGGGCTCTGGAAGTTCATGAAAAACTGGCGCATGGAATTATTCTCTCCTTGTATCTCAGAACTTAGGGACTGTACCTTTTTCTTAAGGGCAGAAACCTCATCATATCCTTCCTCATTAGATAGTTCCTCAAACCTTTTTTTCACATCTGCAAAATTGGCTTCAGCTTCCTCAATATCAGAGTCAAGCTGATAAAGTTCCTTCTCCATTGATTCCTTACGTTCCAGTTTTGAGAATATCTCATCGATATCCCTTTTCACCTTCTCTACCTCAGTAAATCCTGTAGCAGAAATCTCTGACTGCATGCTCTTAAGATAAGAATCAAGTTCCTTCAAGTGTTTTGATACCCCACCAAGCTCATGCGAAAAGAAATGTGAAAGCACCTGGTACTGTTTCAGTGTCTCCTTAGCAAAACCATCCATCCGCTCAATGTTCTCATTATTCATTGCCTCATCAGGATTTTCAGGAAAATTCATACTTTCTATCAGCTGGCGCACGCTTCTTATGTATGCCTCACGATTGCCCTCCATTATCTGGATCTCACGATGGGGGATATTAGGGTTTCTCAAGGTTGCCTTCTCCAGGACCTCCAACGCCTTGAATACCAACTCCACCCTGTGATCAAACAGCTTTTGATATGATTTCACAATTGATTCAGCATCTTTTCGTGCCTTCTCTTCCACAGATAAGAACCAGTCCTGCAAGGATTCAAGGGCGACAACCTGTGGCTCCTGTTTCTTCCGCATAGATTTCAAAAAGCCCCACATACATATTAGAGATTAGACAAATTTATTATAGTTTTCGATTTTTTCAAGAAAACAGATGAAACGAAGATACAAGAAACCCAACAACCAAGTCCAGAACAGCGTAAAAGAACGCATGAAAAAACTCATCGAAGAAGCTGATAAGAATCCAGACCTTAAAGACAGGTACGCGCTCCATATCAGACGATATGCAACTCGTTTCAAGGTAAGACCAACAAGCGACATCAAACGCCGCATCTGCAAGAACTGTCTACGCCTGCTTATACCTGGCAGGAATTGCAGGGTAAGAACCCGCGAAGGAAAAATAATATATTACTGCCAGAACTGCAGGCATCATATGCGACTTCCCTTTTATAAGGAACGCCGTCAGCGCCGTAACCTGTAATCATTACCTACAACAAGCTCAAGGCCTGTATCTTCAGCCTCCTGGCCCCATACTTTTCCATCCCTGTTATAATCTGGAAGCCTTACATCTCTTCCTTCCCTGAAAACGACACGGCCCTTATCATGCATAAAAGCCCCATATTCATCATTTACTGATCTGATCACATCAGAAAGCGTATCATAACCAAGTCGCCCGCTCATGTCTTCATTGGCAATATAACCAGAGAGTGTCGCACCAGCAGGTACCTTAGTCTCCAGAACAGGATAGCTACGTTCAGCTACCTCTTTTGTACCTTGTTCGAAAGCCTTATCATTACACCCGGTAACTGCACTTGTTACCATCAACGCAAAAGCCATTCCCTTAAGATAATCCATCGGTCTCATAAAGCACCTCCTTTTAGTAGAGACAATTAGCCCTCATTTATAAATGTTTCTGCATATTTTACTACTTGGTGGTTAAAACAGCCAAAACCCCTAATGTCGCCAAAATCTGCCCCACATTCGTCATCCACAGCTCACGTGTTAGACGACTCCATTTTTTAAAATGGGTCACATTTTATTCTGGACTCTCAAACCCTTAAATTTAGGGTTTTTAGACTGTGAGTGTCTTAAATGTTTTATAAAATTTGTCTTTATTTTGAGTTTTTCTAAAAAATAGTAGAAAATATATATCAAAATAGTAGGATACCAT
>CAYYOI010000013.1:0-3197 GCA_964473285.1 uncultured Methanosarcinales archaeon
TGGTATCCTACTATTTTGATATATATTTTCTACTATTTTTTAGAAAAACTCCAAGCTTTCACAACATTTAAAAAAGAAACCAGGATTACAGGAATGTATGGGATTTGTATTATGGTTTACAGGATTATCAGGAGCAGGAAAATCTACAGTCTCACAGGATGTATACCAGAAGCTTAAAGCAAAGGGAATAAAAGTTGAAAATCTTGATGGTGACGAAGTTCGTACGCATCTTACAAAGGATCTTGGATTTTCTAAAGAAGACAGGGAACTGAACCTGTCCCGTGTCGGGTTTGTAGCATCATTATTGTCAAGGAATGGCGTTGGAGTGATTTCTGCGTTCATATCTCCTTATCAGGAAAGCAGGGACAAGATAAGGGAGCAGGCAACCAATTTTATCGAGGTTTTTGTGGATACTCCTTTATCGGTTTGCGAAGAGAGGGATGTGAAAGGCCTATACAAGCGTGCAAGGGCAGGGGAGATAAAGTGTTTCACAGGCATATCTGACCCTTATGAAAGGCCAGCTAATCCGGAGATTGTATTGAGAACGCATGAAGAACCAGTAGAGAGATCTGTAGAAAGAGTGATGGATTTTCTCAAAAGCCAAGGCCATATCTAAAGCTTTTTATATCTTGTAATCCTGGTTTTTTATGGGTGATATTGTGACAGAAACGCTTTATCTGGATGATAGTTATGGAAAAGAGTTTGATGCCAAGGTTATAAGGGTTGATGGAAACCTGGTGATTCTTGATCGCACCCTGTTTTATCCATCCAGCGGCGGACAACCAAATGATACTGGAGTTTTACATCGGGAAGAGAACGAATTTAATGTAGTGGACTGCAAAAAGATTGATGGAGAGATACAGCATATTCTTGAATCTCATGATTTGATGGAAGGTGACATTGTCCATGGTATAATAGACTGGGAACGTAGGTATAAGCTGATGCGAATGCATAGTGCAGCTCATGTGATAAGCTATGTATTTGATACTGAGGCCTCGGCAAAGATTACAGGCAATCAACTGGATATTGAGCAGGGACGCATCGATTATAACCTTGATGAGTTTGATAAAGAGAAGATTCAACAATATTTTGACAAGGCCAATAACATTGTCAAGGAAGATTATCCGCTGGAAGTAAGTTATGTATCAGTTGAGGAAGCCAAGAATATGCCTGGGCTCTTCAAGCTTGCAAATAAGATGCCACCTGACGTGGAAAAAATGCGCATTGTCTCAATCGGCAACCTGGACAAGCAGGCAGATGGTGGGACGCATGTGCATTCAACAAAAGAGATTGGTAATATTGTCTTTGTCAAGGCAAGCAACAAAGGCAAAAACAACCGGAGAGTTTACTTCAGGATTGAATAATATTTTTATATTCTATTTACTTTATGCACTGGATGAAGGATGATATCCCTGAGGATGATTCTGATTATATAGAAGATGAATTCCTGGATGAGGAAGAGCTGAAAAAACGGCTGAGAAGACGAAAAAGACGCTATAGGGATTTGTATGAATATGATGAGGACAGTGATATCCCAATACACGAACCCTATACGAAAGAGGAGCATTTCAAGAAGTAAGACGGGTATACATGAACAGGTATTGCTGGGCATAGCCTGCATAACCTGAGAATTTTTCTGCCATGTATCTTCTTAGTTCAGAATCCGGCGCTTTAAGATAATTGGTATGCATAGCCCGCCTGATCCAGATATCAATGGGAAATGCCTGGTCATAACCCAATGAGAACAGGAGGATGCATTCAGCAACTTTATCTCCTATCCCTTTGCATTGCATAAGACGCTCCTTGTCCTTCTCATATCCTTTATTCAGGTCTTTTAAAAGGGCTTTAGATTGACCATTCAAAAGATTCAGGTAGTCTGCCCGAAACCCAACACCACAGGATCTAAGGGAATCTGTGCAATTGAGGGATCCTGGCTTTGGAAATGCATATAGTTGCTGGTTATCAAAACTAAAGGGCTTGCCGAATGTTTTTGATATAGCATCAAGTGAGCTCTGTATTTTTGGGATGTTTGAGACCTGTGAGCAGATGTAAGATACCATGCATTCCCAGGGATCCTGGCGCATGAGGCGTATCCCTGGATAGGCCAGGTATGCTTTCCTTGTGTGTGGATCATTCAGTATGGCTTTTTTTATGGGCCTGAAATCCTCATCAAGGCGAAAAAGGTTGCGGACAAATGATTCTTCTGCGCCTTTTACGTAAAGCCTGTCTCCTTTCTGCTTAGCAAGAAATGCAATATCCCTTACCTGAACCAGATAAGAATCTCCTTTATTTTTGAAGCGGAAGAACTGACCACATTCGAGGGTATTCTTAAGTGAAAAATAAGGTGCGATAAGTTCCATAGGTACCACAAATTATTAATTATTTAAAAGAATACGCAAAGATTATTAAATATTCCTGGATTGACCAAACAGATGGAAAAAGTAAAAACCCGAGACGATTCAATAACATTCTATAATGAAGCTTATGGTGAGACTTATCATTCCACAAGTGTCGGGGCAATCGAGGAGGCTGTAAAAAAGTATGTTGAGCCAGCTAATATCCGAGCAGGAATGACAGTGCTTGATTTCTGCTTTGGGCTGGGTTATAACACTTTAGCTGCCCTTGCAAAGACACATGAGCTGCGGATAATAGCTGTGGAGCTTGATCAAGGAATACTTGAAAAGATCCAGGAGACTGAAGTTCCTGAACAGTACCAAGAAGATTACGAAAAGATAAAGGTTGCAGCCAGGGAATCCTATTATTATGATGAAAAGACAGTAATCAAGCTCTTTAAAGGGGAGGCTTCAGGTATCTTTACTTTCATAAAGGAGCCAATCGACAGGGTGTTGTTTGATCCATTCTCACCAAAGAAAAATCCTGAACTTTGGACCCTGGATGTTTTCCAGAAACTCTTTGAAAAGATGAGTTCTGGAGGGCGATTGACTACATTTTCGTGTGCTAGGCATGTGCGTGACAACCTGAAAGCAGCTGGATTCAGGGTTGAGGACGGGCCAATACTTGGCAGAAAGAGTCCTTCAACAGTTGCTATCAAGGATTGATGAAACTACCTTGTCACTACTTGTTGTTGTACTTCATTTTTGTTTGAGTATTTTTTAGATATCTTCTGATTTCTTTTTCTTGAAGAGAGATTTTAACATTTTTTGTATTTTTCCCAGAGCAGTTTTCTTTTTGGGCTT
>CAYYOI010000013.1:3297-34724 GCA_964473285.1 uncultured Methanosarcinales archaeon
TGAATAATTTAGATACTGTTTTGATAATTCAAGGAGATTAGGCAAAGAAGGAGATCTAGCGGCCTTTTCATCAGTAATCTTGTCTTCTGTTTTATTTTTCTTAAAGAGACTTAACAGGTTTTGCAGCTTACCTAGTAAGACAGTTTTCTTTTTGGGCTTTGAATAATTTAGATACTGTTTTGATAATTCAAGGAGATTAGGCAAAGAAGGAGATTCAATAGTCTCTTCTTTTTCATCAAATATCTTATCTTCTTTATGATTTATTGAATCTAAATAGTAGGAGAAAATAAAACCAATATCTTCTTTCTTATTTTGTCTCATGCTTTGAAGAAGCAATATTACCTTTTCCAACTCATATTGGTCAAAATTAACTTCTTTGAGTGACTTTCTAACGGTTTCTAATGAGCTTCCTTTTTTATGATGATAGAGAGCTATCTGAAACAAAACCTCATCTATATTAATTGATGGCAAGTCAAGAACTCTAAGGTATTCCTCTGCAGCAATTGTTCTTCTGGGGATTTTTTTCAAAGCAACAATAATATCATCTTCAGTATATCCTTTTTCTATCAAAAGCTTCATTAATTCAACAACATTTCTTTTTTTTAGCTTTTTCTCCAGCCAGGTTAATAGGCCTTTTGGAAGATCATGCCGGGTATGGTCAATATTCGAAATGACTTTCTCAAATCTAGGGTCCATTTTGGCTCTTTGCAACCCTCTCTGTAAAGTTTCTTTTGAATACCCTTGGTCCAAAAGATTCTCAATAACAAAGAATAATTCGTGGCCTTGCGCCAGATTCTTGATGATAACCTCAGATACAGGTTCTATCTCTTTAGGCATGCTTCCTGAAAATAATCTTCTTAAGGGTTTTAAATCAAAAACAATCATTAAGATATACAGTACCGTCAATGTTCCACCAATAGGATAAAGGATTATTCCCTCAGAGAGCACTAATATATATTGAATTAATTCGACATCATAATTCATCAGATATTGCACTAGTCCGGTGAAGAACAATGTCAAATAGTATACAAATGCTAGCAATACCCCGGTCATATATATTTTTGCTAAATGATTATGGATTATTGTATAATGCCTTAAAATGAAAAATAATCCTATTGCCATCAACAGAGTGATGTAGAGTCCATTGATAGTTAACTCTTGGGTCAATATATCTACACCGAAGAGTCGCTCTTGGTATAAGGTCTCAAATGAAAAGACAGGCTTAAGAAGAAATACCACTGAACTCGCAGTGGAAATGAAAATCAAATTCATTACATTTTTATTTAAAAAATCCTTAAACTGCAAATTGGGATTATGCCGGTTATTTACAGTCCAGTACCAAAAATAGAGTAGGATTATAATCAGTGTAGAGAGAAATATTATATTTATAAGGTAAGCAATGACCAAAGCAGGAAAATGAATAGAGGAGATTGAACCAATATTACTTGATATCAAACTATCTGAGAAAAAAAGTGGAAGGTGCCCCTTATTTCCTAATGAGGCTGTATATAAAGGATTTGACTGGGCATTGATATAAGGAAAAATATAAACACATAAACCTACTGTCATATTAATAATAAGTAAACCCATAATTCCCAGGGGAAGGGTTCGCATGTAATGAAATAAGGAAAATAATAAGGCATAGAATTGATCAATATGTGAAAATATTTTGTTAACAAATGATTGCCACCTTTTAAAGCTTGTAAAATATACAAAATCTCCTTTTTTGTATAAGATTATGATAATGGTCATGAAGATTATAACCACCAAATATGAATCAATTGCGATAGCTAACCATTCCATTGCTTTGTCAAAAACCAAAATATAAAAAAGAACAAGCAAAATAAAAGATATTATAAATTTGGACACAGAAGATCGTTGATGTTGGCCAATTGCCCCTGCCAAGGAAAACTTGTAGAAGTCTCTTTTAGAAATGTAAATTGCACTGATTAAAAGAATTCCTATCCCTGCATAGAAGAACCAGATCTCGGAAGCACCTGAGCGGGCAATCGTTACAAGCAGATCTGATATATATCCTTCTTTTGTAAGTACTGCTCTAGAAAATGCAAAGAGATCTTTTGATAATAGTAATAGATATCCTAAAAGTATCATAAGGTTTATGTTTACACCATGTGTCCTTTCGAATCCAAAAAGCACTCCTGTTATGGATATGTTATAGAAAACCATGAACAAAAGGGCCCAGGAAATAATTTTCTTTGCAAAATCTATGTCGGCTCCAAAGAGATTGAAAATATCAAGGAAACAAAGTACAATCAAAATCTGCGCTGTAAAATTGCTTATTATTGTGCTTGAGTAAACGATACAGTAGTGAAGCCAGTTCTTAACTTTCAAACCTATCTTAATATCCTTCTGACTAAAGCCTTTTTTCTTGAAGATTTCTACTAACTGGTTTTTCTTGAACCCTTTCTTGTAAAGTGGAATCGCTTTTCGAATGAGTTGAAAGATCTTATCCTTTTTTTCTCCTATCCTGCTTGTATATGAATAGGACACAGCACTGATAATAAAAAGTACAATTGATAACAATCCGCCAATTATTACTTTGGTTTGATCCACTTCATATTCATAGAAAACTATATCCTTTGCAATAGCAATTACCGAAGCCCGATCAAGGCAATCATCTGAAGAGATCTGATCAATCCTTAATGAAAGCTGTTCCTTTGATGTTATCTCTTCCAGGTGCCAGGTTATTACAGGGTCTGGATCAGTCACTTCATAATCTATTCCTTCCAGAATATTCTCTTCTTCCAGGATGGTAATCAGGCATTTGGGTATGTCAAGGCTGATTGAAACATTTTCCAGATTAGTCACGTTGTCAAGGACTGACAGATTAATATTAAAAGTGGTCTGATTATTTTCCCTATCAACCTCATAGCTAAGGTTATACTCAAGCGCCTCCTTTGTCCGATTTATCTCTTCTTGGACTTTTTGAGCTTTTGCTCTGCGTTCCTCATCAGATCTGTTCCTGAAGGTTATTTTAACACTCGTATTATCAAAGATACTTTTTTTTACATAGGTTTTAGAATGGTATTCAATCCGGCTTTCCTTCCAGGAAGGAAGCGAATCAATGCTCTTTTCGAGAGTGTTCGTCTCATTTCCATTAGCATCTGTGATATTGAAGGGAATCTTCACAGTAAGGCTTATATTCTCAATAGGGAAAAGCCCTACGTTCCTGATGGATTCAATCACATGGGTTAGCTCTGGGGTCACATTTATTGTCCTCTTCCAGAGCAGATCTCCAAACCTCTTTCGCTGGATATACACTCCTTTACTTACCGCTTCTTGGTGTTGTGTCGCATTCTCTGATTTATCAGGCTGCTGGTCTGTATCTTCCGTGGTATCTTTGCATGTTTCAGTCTCAATCTTGTCTTCATCACAAGAGTTTAGATCAGTGCATCCCCTGGATCTTGATCCATTCGTGCATTTGGACCATTCATCACATTCCCATTGAGGGATACAGGCAGAAGGAGGAGGGTCTGAATCACTCTCATCTGTTTCGCGGTCATCAGATTCATCCTCATCTTCATTTCTCTCAATGACAGAGACGGTTGATACTTCTGTATACTGGAAGTTATCATTGAAGCATATTACAGACCATTCATGAAATCCGTATGAAAGGGTATCTTCCAAGTTATTCGTTCCAGTTGGATTAACAAATGTCTTTTTCTTAGTTCCATCAACCACGATTGTGCAGTTATCCATCTGATCTGCAAGGTCGAAGGTGAATTGCACCTCTTTTTCGAATGTGGTATCAGGCGGGCTTATTATTGTTATGGGATTATAATCAACATTGAATTCCTGCGATTCTACTCTCTGATTTCCTGGTTGATCAATGCAGGACACATTAAGTATATAGTCTCCATTTTCTAGTTTATAATTTTGAGTAATACTATTTTGGCTGCTGTAGTTGACCATAATAGAATCTATATATGTGGTACAATTATCAATATCACTTGAATCTTCGATCATGTAAGATATTCTGACATCGTTTGTACTGCTGTCAACAGTGACAAATATAGATGGTTCTGTAAGATCAGTCACGTTTATCAAGGTATTCGTGGAATTCTCGTTCTTGCCATCTGATGCAGTTATCTGTAATGTATAAACTTTAGTTTCCAAATCTTTTGTGCTCACTAACGCATATGTATCTGAATCCTTTCTTATGTCAAAGGATGAATGATTCACAGTTGCATTTTGTATCGTACCATCATCGGTTATGTTAAAGACATGCTCAAGGTCAGGACCCAATTCGTGATTAATCTTAGCTGGAATTTGAATAGTTGGTGCAGGTGTATCTACTTCAAAAAATTCTGTCTCGTTTTTACAATTACGAGCAAGGTCACATACACTTATTATTGCTGTATAGTTTCCATCAATCAACTCAATTTCAAAGGTTTGGTTCGTGTATTTTGTGTAGGTCTTATTGGTTTCATTGATAAGCAAAGAAATATTTTCTATTTCAATGTTGTCAGTTGCCTCTACCTCTATTGTAATTCTAGAACTAGAGGTGTCCGAAATTAAGATTTTCTCTATCTGCGGTTCAATTGTATCAACACCTAATTTATAGACCACAGATTCGCCGGTGTTTCCTTTGAGATCACTGCAGTTAATGTGCCATTCATATCGTCCATCTTTTAAGTCTGATAAAAAATATCCTGACTTGTTTATCGTTTTTGTCTGGTTTACGATGCTATCTATGTATAGTGAACAATTATTCTCTTTGCTTGTGTCTTGCACTGAATAATGGAATGAGATATTTTGTCTGGATAGAAAAGATGCATTTATTGGTGAATCAAGGGTAATCTGAGGATTTTGAGAATCAATCAGTATCTCCTTCTCTTCGGTAGAATTTGTATTACCCGCTTTGTCAGTGGCCTGACACTTCCAGACGTAATATCCATCGGGATAATCTATTTCAAATAGACTCCAATTCGCATATCCTGACACTTCAGTTGTATTGCTTTGAAAAGACCAGTTACCAAACAAAGAGATGTATTTAATACCCGAAACTCCATCCTGGGCTGAACAATTTATGGTGGATCCTTGTGCATCTCCAGAGATGTCAGGATTTCCTGTATCAACTATGAAATCACTTGTTTCTGATGTGTTCTTGTTTCCTGCTTTGTCTATGCAAGTTACGTTCCACTTGTGTTCTCCTTCTGGAAGAGAAATGCTGGTAAAATAGTTTTTGCCATTGAAAATGTGATTTCTTGTTTTAATGTGGTTACCATCGATATACAGTGAGCAGTTATCTATGTAGTTTGTTGTATAATATATAAAGTCATCTGGAACAGATGTTATGAAATCCTCAGGATAGTCCAGTGTGACAGAGGGAGGCTTGTTGATGACCGTAAAGTGTGTATTTCCTGTCTGGTTAGTATTTCCAAAAGCATCAGACGCATGGCATCTATACCAGTACATTCCTTCAGGAATAATCTTCTGGAATGTATTTTTCTCAGTTTCTGGTAGATAAATGGTATCATTCAGATGTTCACCTCCCCAATTGCCCCATAAGGAAATGTTTGAAACTGTGCCTGAATCTTTCGCATAACAGCTGAAATTTATGGTACTCGCATTAAAATACTGCATATCATTTGGATAAAGTGTACTGACGTTTGGAGCTATTGTGTCCAGGTTTATTGTATAAGTGTCAGTTTTGTTCCAGTTTCCAGCCTTGTCACTGCAGTTAACATGCCAAGTATAATTACCATCCCCAAAAGGCAATGAGATTTTAGCTACATTCAGTGAAGCATTCAATAGCACATCAGCTTCATTTTCTTTCTTTATTGTCAAATTACAGCTTTTAATCCCTATATCTTCAGATATGTTGTATTCTATATCCAGCTGCTCTGAATTGGTATTGTAGGAAGCAGCAGGATATGTTACATTAATTTTTGGAGGAGTATCGTCTTTAATTATGGTTATGTTCATTTCATTGGAGTTATTAAGTGAGTCATTTACTGATATGCTTATCTCAGATGTGATTTCTGATAGGTTCTTTGTAAGGTTTACATGTGTCTTGTTTATTGATGTCAGATTGGCACCCTCTGCATACCAGGCTTCAACCCTTGTTAGTTTGTCATATGCTCCGATTGTTATTTGGAATAAATCCTGATTTGTGTAATAAGTGGATTGAAGGTCCTGGAAAAGAGGTGGTGACAAATCAAAAATAAGGGTATAGTTTATTGTTTTATTGATATTCCTGAAAGTATCAGCTGCTTGGCACTGGTAAAGATATTTCCCTTCAGAGACATTGATATCAAAGAGTGCAAATTCCGCTTGTCCTGCAACAGACTCGCTCTTATTGAGATGCCAGCCACTCCAATTTCCAAAAAGTGAAATATTTTTCAAACCTTTCCTATCTGAGGCTGAACAATTGACTGTAATGTTTTGGGAAGTGTTTTTTTCCTGTAGATCTGTTTTAATTGATGGAGGAGTCCCATCCACTTGAAATTCCTGGTCAGTTGTACGATTTGTATTATCATAGGGGTCTGAGCAATTGATTGTCCAGTTATAAGATGTGTCTTTGGTTTTGATACTGAAGTTGTTCTCTACATCCTTTGTTGCCTCCTTTGTCTGATTGAGTGTGCCGTTAATATAAAGGGAACATGTTGTGACAGCTACATTATCATCAGGAATGTAGAATAGATAAAGTACTCTTCCTGAAAGATTTTTTCCGGAGATATTTTTATCTTGCTCAGGCCATCTTTCTTTTATGGATGGTTTTTCAGTGTCATTTTCCGTTATGTGGATAGTTATTTCCTTTGAGGCTTCATTTCCAAGGGTATCGTTGAAGAAGAGCGTAAGATTGATATCCTGTAAATCTACCCATGTTGCATTCAGTATATACCATTTATCATCATGGGCATGTATGGTAAAGTCCGAGTGATTTTCCCAGACTGTGTCGACACCAGTCATATCATAAAAAGATAGGGTCTCATTGAAGGAGATATTTACCATCTGGTAGAAATCATTGCTGAATAAGGATTCTGGAGGTCTTGTATCAGCAGAGAAAACTTGAGGAGACGCGTTTTGTACATTGCCGAGTTGATCTGAAGCACCACAGGTATACTCATAGATTCCATCCTGCGGAAGGTCAATATTAGAAAATATTTTCTTTGATGATTGTTCCATCACATCCTTACTTATCTGGGTGTCTGTCCAGTTCAGGGATAATGTCATTTCAGTTATATTTGTAAGTTGGTCTTCAGCCTCACAGGTTATATCTACGCGTAATGTGTCTACCGATCCCTTTGGACTTACTGCAAAGGTATCTGGAGGTGTCCTATCTACAGTGAAGTTCCAGCTTGAAGAGAGGTTTGTCTTTCCATAGACATCAGAGCAATTGATAAACCACTGATGATGCCCTTCACTTGTTTTATATTCAATATTATTTTCTCCGGTACTTGAAGGGATTAGATTCTTCAATTCATTGTCCACAAAAAGCTTACACTCTCTAATACCTATGTCGTCTGATGCTTTAAAGGTATAATTCTCTTGATACTGCGTAAAATTATTCATCTGAGGGTACATAAGAGTAATGTTTGGTGGCTTCATGTCAGGGGCAGTTATATTTATGATCATATCTGTGCTGTTCTTGTTTCCGGCCTTATCTATTGCATCAATACGAAGGTCGTATCCTCCATCCAATTCTGAGGCATTAGTGAGATTGATGTAGTGGGTTGAGTTAGAATAAGATTTCAGATTGGTGTTGCTGATGTTCCAAGACTCTATTCCTGAAAGATCATCTACTGTCACCTGAAAGTCCACTGTACGGTTATTATACTGATAATACCTATCAGGTGAACTGATGAATCTGGGAGTTTTTTTGTCTATGAAAAAGGAAATATTCCCAGTCTGGTTTTTATTGCCGAAGGTATCATGAGCAGTGCAACGATAACTGTAATTTCCATCATCCAATGAGAGATTGAAGATAGCATCATGTGAATCCCCTTGAGCATCGCTTTTATTTATCCGTTGCCAACCACTCCAATTCCCCCATAATGATATATTGGAGAGATTGTTATCGTGAGCAGAGCAATTGATGGCTATCCATGTATTGGAAAACTCCTTACTGAAACCCTCTATCTGCGGGTGGGTACTATCGAGTAAAAAGGAATATGCATCAGTATGATTATGGTTTGAACCTGTATCAGTGCAATTGATTGACCAATTATAGCTGTCATCATCAAGTTGCACGGAAAAACTGTTTGTACCTTGGCTAACACTATTGTTTGTTCTATTCAATATGTCATCGATATAGAGATCGCAGCTTTTGATTTGTACATTGTCAGTTACATTATACGTGAACACTACTTGTGAATCTGTTATATTATCATAGGGTGCTATGAGGGAGACCTTTGGGTTCTTGTCATCTGTTGAAATGATTGTTATGTTTATCACCAAAGAGCTGTTATGGTTAAGGGAGTCGTTTACAAATAGGGTGATTGTCTGGTTATCCTTTCCAACCAAGGGGGTGATGTTTTCGAGTTGTACCTGTGAACCTGACCCTGTAATATTAAATACTGATGAGTCATTCAGCCACCAGTCGTCTATTCCACTAGGGTCATCTGCAGTGATTGTCTGAGAGAAGTCTGAGTTATCCATTGCATCATACTGTGTAAGTCCATTACTGAACACTGGACCACGGGTATCCATGAAGAAATTACGCACTTCTGTCTCATTTGAATTTGAGAATGTATCATCTGCAGTGCAGCGATAACTGTAATTTCCATCATCCTGTGAGATATTGAAGATAGCATCATGTGATTCTCCCTGAGCATCGCTTGTATTTACCAGACCACTCCAGTTCCCCCATAACGATACATTTGAGAGATGCCTGTCATAAGCAGAACAGTTGATAGTTATGGAAGAATCATGAGTTCCATGAGGGGGGGAATTTATTGACACTTGCGGTGGACTTGAATCTACAAGAAAGTCTTTAACCTGGGAGTGGCCGATATTTTTGAACGCGTCAGTGCATCTTACACTCCAGTTATAGAACCCGTCCTCTAGTATAACGGAGAAGGTATTATTTCCTGTGCCTACAGAATGATTGGTTAGATTATAGGTATCATTAATATAAAGAGAGCAATTGATTATCTCTGAATAATCAGAAACCTGATACTGCAGGCCGAACCTAGATGTGCTTTTATTAGTACTTGTATTCAGTGTGATAATAGGTGAGGTGGTATCATTTATGGTGATAGTGATCTCTTCTGATGAAGGATTATCAAGGCTATCATTGACATTGATAGTGATGGTGTAATTTCCAGGACTAAGAATAGTTTTATTTGTCAGGTTCACAATTGGCTCATCGTTTGGCACGATTTCGAATATCTCGGAGTCGGTGCTCCACCTTTTTATGCCGCTTGAGTCCTCAGCAGAAATCTCTTGGTAAAGGGTCTCATTCTCAAGGGAGGAATATGAGCCTGCATTTATCTGGGGGCCCTGCGTATCTATGATGAAGCTTCTGTTTGCTGTTTTGTTACTATGACCGAACGTGTCGTAAGCTTGGCATTGAAATGTGTAATTTCCATCAGATAGATCAGGGGTAAATGAGACTTTTCCTTCTGTTGCTATTGTTTCATTCAGATGCCAACCAGTCCAATTACCCCATAATGAGATGTTTTTGTAATGGATATCAGATCCAGTGCATTCGATAAGCGCAATATCCATAGTCTCTTCCTTTTCTGGAGAGTCTATTTCAACCAAAGGGCTTACTGAATCAACCGTAAATGTCTCGTTCACAATCTTTTGGTTTCCTAGCTGGTCTGTGCAATTGATACTCCAGTTATAGTTCCCATCAGAAATAGTGGTGGTATAGGAATTTTCCTTTTGATAAGTGGTATTATAATGGGTCCCATTGATATAAAGATGACACGTGAATTCATTTTCGTCACTCACATTGTACTCAAAAGTGATCTCTTTGGATGATTCATTCTCTGGCACATCTGTCAGATTTATGATTGGAGGCTCCGTATCAGATGCATTGATTGTGACAAATACTTCTCCAGTGGTGCTATGGTTGAATAAATCCTTTACCTCAATTGTGAGATATCCCTCTCCAGGTATTAACGGAGTGGTATTCGTGAGATTTGCACTGGTTTCGTTTATCTTTGTGATATTGAAATATGATGAGTTGGTTGACCAACGCAGTGAGGTCAGGTCATATGCTTCCAGTATGTGCTCCATTGCTGTTATGTCATCGTTTGTGTAATTTTCAATCTGAAGCTCAGGGGGGGTCGTGTCTATATGAAGCGTGCGTTCACTCTGGTTTCTTTTGTCAAGCGTATCTGATACAGATAGCTGGTATGTGTGTGTTCCATCTGTCCAGTTCTTTTCAATCAGGAATTCCCATCTCTCTCGGGCGGTCCTTTCCAGGTTGCTAATGTAATGTGTTCTTATCTCTTTTCCGGATAGGGCTCGCTCATAGATATCAACCTCATCTATTCTTCCATAAAAGTATTGGTTTTGATTTATCTTGCCGATAAAAAGATCACCCTGCGAGGTCTTGATTGTCCCGCTTGCTTGTGTGGTTCCTGCCTTCTTTCCATCAATGTAGGCAGTCAAATTCTTCCCATCATATATCCCTACTAGAAAATGCCATCCACCAGGGGTTATATTCCCTGTGGTAAGGATGGTCTCTGAGTTATTCGTAAATACCTTAAAACTTACGCTTCCATTCCCATTGACCCAGAGTTGATAACTTCCATCCTTGTTTATAACCCCCATATTCTCATCAATAAATTCAGGATAGACCCAGGCTATCATAGTAATTGCATTTGTGTTAAGTGAAGGGATGTTAGGGACGGCCATATAATCTGCACTAAGATTGAATGCCCCACCATATCTTCCAGTTGTGTATTCTGGATCAGACTCGAGGAAGCCGGTATTATCGTTACAGCTCATATCAATCACTTCAGTAGCGCTTTCTCCGAGTTCTTCTACCATGTCAAAATCATACATTGCTACAACGGATGAATCATACATCGTCATTTGATTCCAGGTTATGTTTTTGGGGTTCTCAGTTGTTATCGAAGCGGTTATGTTCACAGGGTGGTTTACCCAGGAATCATTTTCTGGTGTTTGGTTATCGAATGTAACAGTAGGAGTGATGCTGTCGATTTGCAGGGAATATAGATTGGTCTCATTCTGGTTTCCAGCCTTGTCTCTTGCAAATGCCTGATAGGTGAAGTTGCCATAACCTGGAGCCTTATTTTGCCGGACACCCCATGTCTCATGATCATACCTCCGGACATCTGTATTATAGAGTACCGCTACCTCTTCTTTTGAAAGGCTTTTGTTCCTGATGCGCACATTGTCCATCTTGCCTTCAAAACAGGATTTAAGACCTCCTTCCCAGTCACCCTCATTATCAGCTTTCCCTAATGCTGTCCATAGGCCATCATGACCAGGCTGCCCTGACAGTGAACTGTTTGCCCGCAACCTTCCATCGATGTATATCTGTGCGACTGAATCATGATAATTTGCTATTACATGAGTCCACCGTTTTAACCTGATTGGAGTTGTTTCAATAATCTCTTCAGGGGAATTCCACCAACCAAATACTACCTTTTCTTCTTCCAGATAAAGAGCAGTATCATATTTATATACACGTTCCTCGATAAGGTTTCCGTCGCTTTGATTGGCATAAATCCAAAGCTCGTAGCTGAAGTTTTCAGAAAGGCCAAGAGCAGGAGAGAGTTCCACATGTTCGCAGGTTCCATCAGAAGATGCTCCCTCAAGAGATATTACATCATTATTCAACTCGTCGCCATCAAAATTTATTCCTGTCCCTGGATTGTCATTTCCGCTTAAATCTGCAATATAGGTATCATTCTCTTCAAGGGCCGCAATCTTTTCAAAGTTATACATCAATACAAGAGAGTCATCAAACACGCTCACATTGCTACCATTCCAGTCAAGTGTTAGTTCCTCCAGGTTCCTCTCCGTCATAGAAAGGTTCATAGTGAGATGGGGTGTATAGATTGTCTCATTTGGGGCGATATCATATGAAATCAGAGGCGGGTCCACGTCAATGATTATGGTTCCTGTTGCTTGGTCTGTTGCTCCTGTGAGATCTGTTGAATATCCCCCATAGGAGTATTCCCCTGAAGTAAGGCCTGTGATGTTGCTTGAAAAATTCCAGTCTGCATCTGATTTTCTTAGGTTGCTCATGTAAAAGGTTTGGATCTCTTCTTCAGACAGGGACCTGTTCCATATCCTGAACACATCAATCGTTCCGTTAAAAAAAAGTCCATCACCAGATGAATCTCCATCATCTAATTGTGTATTTTCCTTTTTACACCCAATTGAATCTGCATTAGGATGATTATCTAAATAATCTGGAATTGGCTGTGAATCAATCTTCTTTCCATTTAAGTATAATGACAAATTCCCTTCATAATTAAAATCCAGTACAACATGATAAAAAACATCTTTATTGATTTCTTTTGATAGATATAAACCTTCAGCCCAAACTGTACTCTCAGACCAACTACCAATAAATATTTTTCCATCTCGAATATAAATATTCATACCATTAACTGGACCACCCTCTTCATAAAGAATCTGAGTATCTTCAATTTCATTTGCCCTGAACCACAAAGAAACACTTCGATTGCTGAATGCATCATCAAAAGTAGGATTTGAATCAGTATTATCGCATATACCATCATTGTCAAGGCAGATGCAATCGTCTTTGCCATCAAATTTATACCCTCCATTAAATTTACCTTGTGTTACAGGGCCGGAGTTATCAGATGTTGAATCACCAAGCCATGTACCATCATTATCATTTCCGCTAACATCTGCAATAAATGTGTAATTCTCCCTGAATGCGCTGTTATTGTTGAAGTTCATTGCAAGAAGCAAACCTTCTGAGATTCCCGAGTCAGAGAGGTCAAACTTTGCAGGATTCTCTTGTGAATAGTTTTTAAGATAGATAGTATCAATGCTCTCAGGTCCATTATAAAACAGAGCCAAATCATCCTGGTATAAGGTTATATTGGAATCATTCCAGCTGTAAATGAAATCAGCAAGGTTCTCTTCCTGGATAAGGAGATTTATCTTGGGATGTCTGCTGTACTGATTCTGAGTTTGGTCAATTATATTCGGTGGCCCTGAGTCAATCAATACCTGGGCATCCTGTGATTCTTTGTTCCCTGCCCTATCTTGTGTTTCTATACTATACTGATACCTTCCAGGAAGAAGGTCATGGGTTGCATTCTTTGTCTGGTTGACTTGGATCTGCCATTCTTCTTCAAGATCCATTGCATGTAGCTTCCTTATCTCTTCATGTGAGAGCGAACGGTTCCATATCCTGAGAGCATCAATCAATCCAGAGAATCCTGCAGAAAGCGCATTGCTATTTCCGACATAAAGTTTGTTGGTATTAGTAAGAGGAGAATCTTTTTCCTGTGAGATGTTTATTTCTCCATCGAAATAGAGAGTAAATGTTCCGTTGTATCTTGCAACAATGTGATGCCAGGTATCTTCATTGAGTAATGCTTCACTTTCAATTTCATCATCTGAGTTATTGTACCATATCCGTATGTTTGAATCGACTGCCCACAAGCTTACAGCCCTTGGATTTGTTCCCTTTGATAGGATTGCTTGGTATCCATCCAAATCATGCGGCTTTATCCAGACGGATATTGTCCATTCATCCTGGAGATTAAGGGATGGGTCATGGGGAATCTCTACAAAAGACTCATTGAATTCCAAGGCTGAACCATATCTTCCGGGGCTGAAGGTTGCATTATCAATTGTTCCATCATTCCCAAATTTGCTGAAATCACGGACAAACGTGTCATCCTCACCGAATCCGCTGTTATTATTGAAATTCATGGCCAGGACCAAGTCCTGAGACAGGGAGTTCTTGATTGTGGTCCCATCTTCATACCCATCCAGTTTGATAGGCATATCATTGAAAAGGCTCAGGTCATCAAGATAGAAGGTTGTCTTGAAATTGTCCCATTCCCAGATGAGATTTTGAATGTTTTTCTCTGTAATATTTACATCAAGCAGTATGCTTTTGTCAGTAGTAGTCATATTTGCTGGTAATGTTATCAAGGGATCGGTCATATCCACAATGAATGTGTGGTTCTCTGTTTCCTCTTCGTCTGTCACTGTTTTGTACCAATGCAAACCTTCTGAAAGCTCGCTCTGGTTAATGAAAAGGTTCCATGTATCACCATCGTATGCAAGATTCCCTTGATACTGTTGCATGATTTCCTGAGGAGACAAGGTCCTGTTCCATATCCTGATCTCGTCGATATAGCCGGGGAAATACTCTTCAAATTCATCCGGATCCAGACCCTTTCCAATATATCCTATACCACTTTTCGTATTAAAATTATTCGTCTCATTACTGGTTGAAGTCATATTTCCATTGATAAAAAAACTGATGTTCCCGTCTTTATCAAACGTCACAGCAATATGCTGCCATTCATCCTTTACTATGTTGCCACCTGTATCTTCCTGATATCGCCTTGTGGGACTGTTTCCTGGACCGTCTAACTCCAATGATAATTTTAGGTTGTTTCTGCCTCCAATGCCATCAATATAGAATCCATAGTTTGGGTCTTCATAGGGTTTTTGCAGGATGTAGGCATATGAAAAAATATCATCATCCAACTTGATCCAAGCACTTATGGTGATCTTGTCTTGGATTTCTAGATTATCAGCATCAGGCATCTCAAGATACTCTTCCTCGTAATGATAAGCGCCGCCATACCTGCCATCAGTATGGCTCGGAAGATTTGAAGTTTCAGATAGGTCTTCCCCATATTCGCTTCTGTCTTTTAAGGGATCATCATCAAAATTATAGTGGGCGACCAGATCAGAATCCCGGTAACTGAAATTGGTTCCATCCCATTGCCATACAATATTTTCCAGATCTTGGATAGAGAGGTTTACAATCAGGTAGTCCTTGGATAAGAAGGCGCCAGGATGGGGGGTGGGTTCAACATAGGATATTGAGAGACAGGGCAGAACAATCAATAAGAGATACAATAATCCAAAAAAAAGTTTTCTTTTCACCCTATTCCTCCGTGGATTGTTTCTTTTGTTTGTTCATGTAGCGTTTCTTTTGTATTCCTGTAAGTACTTTTCCGAACAATCCAATTATAACCAGTGCAATCAACAATGTCAAGATAATATGTAGGTACGGATCACGATCCTCTTTTTCCTGGGTTAAATTCAGAGGGCCCTGCATTCTTTTGCAGGCTTTGAGAGTATCGTCAAGAATCTGTTCGGCTTGTTCATCCATGCCCTCTTCCAATCTTTCCCTGGCATTTGCAACCTGGCCTGATAGCTCAAGACAAGCAGGGTTGAGTGATAAGTACTCATCAACATATTGCAGTCTTGCCCGGGCAGATTCCCCTGATTTTGTATTGCGATTTATTGTTGTTATCGGTATTGCCCCTTCCTGGGTTATTGTGGGATCATTGGATTGAACGGTGATATTGATATTAAACTGACCTTCTTGACTAAGAGCAGGTACCTCAATTGTTATGTTGGCAGACTCGTTAGGTGCAAGGGATTCAATAAAATTTGTCTTCAAAGAGTGATTGACACGCGCACTTGTCATGATCGTGATGTTTTTGATGGTCTTGTTCCAACTGTTCTCGATTCTGAATGTTGCCTGTAAGGTCTTGTTGGTGTTGATCTCAATAAAAGGAGGTGTTATCAGATCCAGAGCAAGATATGATGAAACTGTCTTTTCTTCAGTCTCTTTTTTTATGACCTCCTGGGTCTCGGTTTTTGTCTCGTAGACTGTGCGCTCTTCGATTATGGGTTCAGGTTCTGCGACTCTGTTATATATGGGATTGTCCACTATTATTGATACATTTGTCGAATTGATGGAAGCATAACCGTCAGAGGCAGTGAAAACAATATTCTCAGTTCCATTAAAGTAACTATTCGATTCACGTATATGGACCCTGTTGTATTCATCGATTGTAACATTTATGTTTACGTCTCCATGTACTGTATAGTTAAGTCCTTCAGGGTCCGGATCATGGAAGAAGTCATCCAGATCTATCCAGTTGAAAAATGAAAAGGTAGTTATTTTCTTATCAGCTATCAAAGTCTGGAGGGTGAGATTGTCAAGTACCGGGGTTTGGTCAGTTGCTGAAAGATTGATCCTTATCTGCAGGAATCTTCCTTTCTGTATGGAACCGTTATCCTTTTGCAAAGGTTTCCAACTAGCATTGATTTGGCTGGATATACCTGATCTCAGATAAACAGTAATATTGGCATTGGTAGGTATGATCTCTTGCCAGTCTAGTATTGCCAGGTATTCTGCAGGCTGGATGGAGAATGGCAGTTCAAAAATTCCAGAGGTATAGGTGCCCTCCGGGTAGTATGTGCTGCCGTTTCTTGCAAGGGTGAGATTGTCTGTAAGATTGACGTTGCTCAATGAACCATTCACGAAGTCTTGCTCCCCGAAAAGAGAACGTTTACCTGCATACTTTGGAACCCTGTTTACATTAAACACCTCCACTTGCCATGATGTGCTGCTTTCATATAATCCATCACTGAGAATAAGTGTTACGGTACGATTGCCTTGCATAGAATAATTGAAAAATAATGAAATATTCTGTTGTGTTGATATGAGATCCTCATCAAGAAACCATTGATAACTTATATCGTCACCTTCTAGATCATACGAGGTATGATTGAAATTAAGGAATTCCCCTTCCTGGACTGTCTGATTTTTTTCAATGGGAAAAGTTGTATTGATGACTGGGGGATTGTTCCCTTCGATAACTGCCACATCCCAGCTAAGATTTTTCTCCAAGGAGTTATTTATTATGAAGGTTATATTATAAGTTGCATTTATTGTCAGGTTACCATCATATATGAATTCTGAAAAATTCTCATTACTTGTTTCAGCTAATTTATCATCATCAATATACCACCTGCCTAATAATGGCTCATTGTCCGGATCAGTGTAGCTAGCATTGAAGTAGAGCGTGTCTGAATGATTTACTACAATGTCTCCCACAGGATAGAAATCTGTGAAATAGGGAGCTCTATCAGTGTTATTGACCTGTATGCTTGTTTCGATTTTGTCAGTAAGACCACCGGTATCATTGACAAGATATGTCAGATTCCAGATCCCAGCCATTGAAAAATTAAAATAAAAGTCTACGTTGATCTCTTCTTTGGAACAGTTCATATTATACAAGGATGAGTTTATCCATATGGAAAGGCAGTGTATGTTATCATTCTGATCTGTAGCATTGAAAAAAAGGTTTGCAGTTTGATTCTCTTCATATTCCGTAGCAGCTGTATAATCCTGTATGACGGGTTTTACATTTTTTGAAGTTACCAAAGAATAGTTTTTTGAAACCCTTGCTCCGGAACGGTCCAGTACTACCAACGTAAGATTTATTGTGCTGCTTTCATTGAATGTTGTATCAACCTCAACTGAGTAATTGAAGGAATCTGAGCGTGTTATGTTATCTATCATATCATCATCCTTGTAGAAACTGACATTCTTTATGTTATTGTTACTGTCACGGACTGTTGCATTAAAAGTGAATGTTTGGCCTTCCTCAATCTCTGGGGGGTATGACTCATTGCTTATTGTTGGGGGTTCATTCTTTTCTATTGTTATGTTGCTTACCGATTCTTTTACATGCCCGAGACTATCATTTACAAAAGCCTTCATGGAATAGTTGCCTGCTGATGATAGATTTGTCTGCCAACGCGCTGAAATCGTATGGCTGCAATCAGTAACTTTTGACTCATTAAGGATTGTATCATTTCTGTAGAGACGAAGGGTCTGGAGATCACAATCCGGGTCACTTGCATTGACACTGAACATGATTATTTCACCTTCAATGACAGACTCATTCAATCTTATGGAATCAATGTTTGGAGAGGCATCCAAGTTTAAAACTGTAATATTGAAAGAAAGGGTTGTATTTATACTCTTATTATTCTCACTCGTGTAAGCTACCATGGTAATGTCATGCACACCTGAACTTGTGTAGTTTGTGATGAATGTGTAATTTGTACTATAGGTAGAAGGTTTCTGTTTTTCCTCTGTTATGTTGCTACCATTAATTTTCCATTGGATCAATCCGATGGTATCATTATCAGGGTGAGTCATATTAATCATGAGTGTAACATTCTCAGACTCATTAATTGTTATGTTCAAGGGATGGCTCACTTGTGTAATGTTTGGGGGTCGGTATGTCTTTTTGATTTCCAGGTGCCAGCTATGGCTTGTATTCAGGTCGTTTCCGCCAATAGCAGTTATATTATAGTTGCCATGTGTCCCAAAATCACCATCGAAGCTATAGTTTGAGTTATTGCTATCATCGATCTTTTCCAGTGTCCCATTATTAAACCATTGTACAGAATCAATTGGATCTCCATCAGGGTCACTGAAGTTTATCTCAAAGAATACTTCCTGGGGCTCAGCATAGTCTATATGGTTATCAAAGGGGAAGGCATAGGTTATCTGTGGATGCCGATCAGTATCATTTACGTTGATCTCAAATGAGATGGTATCATTTTCTCCTCCGGTATCGTTAATAAAGTAGGTTATATTGTGTGTTCCTGCACTCGTAAAGTTGAAGCGATATTCAAAAGTGCATTCCTGGGTGATTGAAGTGTTGTAGATCTTTTTGCCATCAAGAAATATCACTGCTTTATGGAGATTATCATTGCTATCTGTTGCATTGAATCCGAGATTGATGGTCTCATTTTCAGCTGCCTGCTCCACCTGTATTACATCAGTTATCTCTGGTGCTACATTGGGTTCAACCTCAAGAATGAAATTACTATTATTACTAAGCCCTTTAGTATCATTGACTGATGCGCTGATATTGTATGTTCCTGCATCATCATAGCCAAGTTCCAGACTAAAAGGAACCAGCGAAGATTCACTGGAAAGGGTATCATTTGTCTGGTTAATGGTTCCATTGATGCGTATGATAAGGGTGTCCATATTCTTGTCAATATCACTTGCATTGACAAACACATCAAGCCTTTCCCCCTCAGTGCTTGTAAGATCAGTAATCTGTGATTTTGATTCGTCCTGAAAAACTATGCTAGGGGCAACGTTGCGGTTATGGACATTTACTGTCCAGTTCAGGTGTTTTGTCTGCTCGTGAGAAGATAGTAGCAAAGTAATATTGTATGTTCCAGCTGAAGTATAATCTGTCTCAAATGTGAAATTTGATGCTTTTGTTTCATTATCAGTTTTTGTCCTCGAACCATTTATATACCATGTTGCATTTATACTGTCCTCATCGGGATCATGAAATGTAGCATGAAATTCTATTGTTTCTGTCTCATTGATAGCCAGTTCCTTTGTTTCGGGATATGATGAATCAATCTGGGGGGGCCTGTCAACGTCTTTTACTGAGATATTCCAGCTTTTTGTCATCTGAGCGGAATGTTCATCAGTTACATTGACGCTGATATGATGATGCCCTGCACTAGAGTAATTGGTATCTAGGGTGTAGTTGGCTATATAACTTCTTGTATTGACTGCTATGAGATTGCTTGTCGTATTTACCAGTATGCCATCATGGTACCAATATATATGCATACTATCATTAGTTGGGTCATTATCAGTGTAGTTTATTCCAATTTCCAGGGAATCTGTTTCGTTAATTGAAATATTTCCAGGCCAATACTCTATGATTCGGGGGGGATCATTTATATTAGTTATGTTGAATACTATTTCCCGGGTTGTCTGGTTGTATGTTTCATAGAGCTCTGTCACCACAATAGTCACATTATGGATGCCCACATCACTGTTTTGAGGTGTCCCTTCATAAAATCCGGTTTCCGAATCCATTACAAATGGCCACCCTGTATATGGGATGGTTGCTTCGTATTTCAAAACTTCCCCTGTTGCATTGAATGTGTAATTGAAATAGTCATCTTCTGTAACATTAAATTGTGAAGGTGGTTCAGGATCAAAGGCAAGTGAGATGGTTTTTGGAAGTAGAAGGATGAGAATTATAAGACCTATATATCTAAGTTTGTATTTCATGGTGTTATCTTGAATATGGTTTTTACAAGTACAAATTCCAAAAAGAGAATTACAAGAACTGCATAAAGAAGATTATCACTAAGTGGAACTTTTACCAGACGCTTCTTTGAATCAGGAACATTAAAATCTATAGAATCCATGGTATTGTTCAACCAGGAAAATCCGCCTTCGGTCTTATCTGCTAAAGATCTTATATTCTCAAACTCAGGTGTGAAACTTATATTTATTCCTTGTACCTGTCCACCTTTATTTGTGCCAACTACAACAGGATGAATTATTATTCCTTCATCTATTGCAAAGCTTAATGCTTCATCAACTGATGTACCAATATTATGTTGTCCATCAGTAAAGAGTAGAATCATACGTGAATTGTTAGACCCAATCAGCATGTTTGTTGAAGTAGTTATTGCTTGTGCAAGATCAGTAGAACTGTGTTTTCTTATTGACATCTTATCAATTGCATGCTTCAAATCCAGCTTTTTTGATGTTAGAGGTTGAATAATTCTAGAAGTCGATCCAAAACTGAGAATTCCCACCCGCGAATTACCTTCAATATCTGAGATGATATTTCTTGATGCATCCTTTACTGCGTCAATGCGTGTTGGTTCAACATCTTGAACAAGCATAGTACTTGATATATCTATTGCTAGCACCATGTCAAAGCTACCAGTTTCCATCTCAGATATAACATACATCCCGGATAATGAAAGAATAATAAGTGATAGTATGATAATCCGCACTATCAACAAAGGGATATATCTTGTCTTGCCATACTTGTGTGATATCTTTTGAACTAATTTAAAATTTGCGAATGGGACGGATTTTCTTCGATGGTAGTTATAAAAAAGCACATAGAAAAATATTAACATTGGAACTATCAATAAGAGATGCAAGTGTTCAGGTCTTGTAAATCCAAATTCCATTATCTACTGCGAAGTGCATATATCTTTGTCAATGCATCATTTATGTCCTCGTTGGTGTACATGCTATGAAAAAAAAGATTGTTACGAAGGAATGTCTCGACTATCTCTTCTTCCTGCTTTTTTGCCTCATATGAGTATTCCTCTGATATCTCTGAACTGTTTACCAATATGCTTTCACCTGTCTTTGGATCTGCAATGCAAATGTTTCCCTTTTTTGGTAGATCATATTCAGCCGTGTCCCGGACCATTATACCTATAACTTCAAACTTTCCTGTCATAGAACTGATAATCTCCTCGTTACCTAGTCCAAAATCGACAAAATCTGAGATTATATAGATTATTGTGTGCCGTTTAATTGCCCTGAGAAGGTATGAAAAACTGGCATGGTAATCTTTTTCACCACCATAAAAGGACTCATCTTTGAGTGTATTAAGGATTTGATAATATTGCGACATACCTCTTTTTGGCTCAAGCATCCTGATAACTCCATTGTTGAAAACACATAGTCCCATGCTATTGCCGGTGTATGCGACAGAGAATGATATTGCTCCCGCAACCTCTGCGGCATATTCACATTTTAATTTCTCACTAGATGTGAAGAACATACTACCACTTGTATCAAGCATTACTATAAAATGCAGCCCCTTCTCCTGAATAAATTCACGTACCATAAGTTTATCAGTTCGTGCAGAAGCTTTCCAATCAATAGCACTTGCATCATCATCAGGATTATATTGCCGAAAGCCGTAGAAATCTGTACTATCACCTTTGTAGTAACTTAGATAGTTCCCCCTTGGTCCAACTGCGAATTCTCTTTTATTGATATAGTATTTCAAATGCCTTATGTAGTGCGTAAAGTCAAGATTGAGAGCTCCCATTTTAAGGTATCACACATTTTTTCAATAATTCATCAATGACATCTGTTGTTGTTATCTTCTTTGCATCTGCTTCAAAGTTGAGAATTACCCTATGACGTAAGACGGGATGTGCGACTTTATCGATGTCCTCATCAATCACATAATCACGTCCACTCAACGCAGCCCGAGTTTTTGCAGCTCTTATAAGGTTGAATGTTCCTCTTGGTCCAGAACCATAATCAATGTATCGCTTGTAGCGTATTTTATAATTTCCTGGATTGCGTGTGGCATCAACCAGCTGAACGCAATATGCTTTTAATTTCTCATCCATATGGACATACTGTATATAATTCTGCAATTCTACAATGTCCTTTGGAGTAAGCAAGGGTTTCATCCTTTTAAAATTACCTTTCAAAACACTATCTGCAATATCAAATTCAGCGTCAAGATCAGGATATTTAATTATCAACTTGAAGAGGAATCGATCAAGCTGGGCCTGCGGAAGTTCATATGTACTCATACTATCCAATGGATTCTGTGTTGCGAACACGAAAAATGGTTCAGGAAGCCGAAACGTCTCATTTCCGATTGTCACCTGTTTCTCTTCCATAGCTTCCAGTAAAGCAGATTGAACTTTTGGAGATGCCCTGTTGATCTCATCAGCAAGTAAGAGGCTTGTAAAGATAGGGCCTTTCTCAACATGAAATCCTGTCTTTTCATTGTAGGTATTAATACCAATTATATCTGAGGGAAGCAAGTCTGTAGTGAACTGAATCCGCTTGAATGGACATTGTAGGATTTGTGAAAATAAGTTTACTATAGTTGTTTTTGCAAGACCAGGTGCTCCTTCGATAAGTACATGTCCCCGGGAAAACATTGCCATGAGAAGTGATTCTAGAATCTCATCCTGTCCGATAATCACTTTCCTGACTTCTTTTAAGATTTCTTGTAACTGGTTCCTGAATTGAAGCAAACTATTTTCCTCCGACTATTTTATATATGAATTTTCTTGACCATCCGATCTGAGTATGAAGTTTGATAAGATCTTCTGTCGATCGATTCTTGTTTAAATATTTGAATAGTTCCTTTATCACTTGAATATTTCGGTTTTGGATATTGAGCAACTGTTCTTCTGAGGGGGTGTACGATTTCACCTGTGGAACAGTCTTTATCAATTCAACTTTCTCAATGAGATGAGCTGAAATAGATGAGGATATACCAATATAATTTAATATGTATCGCAAATCTGGAGTTCCTGCCCCCTTATTAATAAGATCCACTACATAAGCATACAATCGTTTGTGAAAAGTATTGATATATTCCCTCAACATCTTAGCATCCATATTCTGGTTTCTTTCCATCCTTTTATATACATAAGGTGCATCTTTTAGGGAGGTAATCTTCTCAATATCACTCTGCAATTCTTTATGAATAGCCTCTACTTTCTCTTCAGAAAGGTCATGGACAAGCAGGATAACTGTGGTCCTGCATGCTTTCAAAACCTCATCGAAATCAATGCCGTAATATATTAGAGTATTATATATGTAACGAGGCATAAAATAAAATTCCTGATATGCTTGTTTATATGCTGGATGATATGGATCACCAATCCTCTCTCTCAAGTATGTATCGATGTTTTCGAAGGTTGCAAGTTCTTCTTCTTGATGAAGATGTGAAAATATAGTGCGAAAAAGATAGATAAACTTAAAAAATGGCAAATCATTTATGAGAAAATAATTATAATTCAATACTTCATTCATATATCTAATTAAAGCCCCCTTTTTATCCTTACTAAATTCCATTTGCCCCGATATCTTTTAGTGTGGTTTTGCTTTATAAATTTTCCTATTCATTTTCAAACAAGTCTATCCTCAAAATTACTGAGTTTTAACAAATTCAACTTTCGTGAATTGATTCCGAGAACATATAGAATTTTAACGTTATGATGATACTACTATCAAATAACACCCCATTGATAGTGAGAATTTTGAATATGAAAAGCACTGAAGTGCAAAGTTTTAAACTCACGCATGAAAACCTCTAAACGAGCTTTTCATATAAGTAATTTTTTGAAAATAAGGTTTTATGTGTAAAGCTTTTAAATTCTGAATAATATGTTTTTGGCTACGAATACGTTCATTTTAGATATTAAGCATTTCTAAAAATCCAGCAATGATTTATGAAGGTTATAATGGTGGATTGAGTATCCTGAGAATTTGTTCCTTGTTTGTGTTGTTTGTTGCGATGATTCCGGTTGGCATATTTCTTTTCTCTGATTCATATGAGAGGGGAGCTCCATTGATATCATAGACCGCACCTCCTGCTTCTTCAAGTATTACCTGCGGTGCACAACAATCCCATTTTCCCATGAAATCATGGCGATTGAAATACAATTCGGCTTTTCCTTCAGCAACAAGCCCAACTTTTACACCTGCGCTGCCAACTTTTTTAACTGATAGAACATTCAATCTGTCAATGCATGATTGATCTTTCTTGTCAAAATGAAATTTTGATGTGACTACCCTGAATTGACGCAAGTCTTTGATAGTGGATACCTGAATAGGTTTCCCATTGAGAAATGCACCTTCACCTTTTTTTGCTGTATAAAGCTTGTCTAGTGCTGGTGCATAAACCACTCCAAGGATTGGCTTATTTTTGTATAGTAGCCCTACCATGACCGCAAATTCGCCAGTCTTTTCCACAAAATCCTTTGTACCATCGAGGGGGTCGATTACCCAAACATAATCATGTTCCAAGTAATCTTCAGGCGTTTCCTCGCATATGCATCCAAAGTTGAAATGGGCAAGCCCTTCCTTAAGTATTTCCTCAGCCTCTATGTCTGCTTTGGTTACTGGTGATTTATCATCCTTATAGCTGACTTGAATCTCCTGCTCGTAGAACTGCATGATATGCTTGCCTGCGCTCTTCACTACAAGAATTATCTCATCTAGTATAGGCATCATAAGTACTCTTTATCATATCCTCCATACTTTTTTTTGGTATAAAACCTAGTAATTCTTCTGCTTTTGTTGTAGATGCTATGAGTGATGCAGGATCACCTTCACGCCTGGGTCCGATCTCATAGGGAATCTTCTTACCTGTTATCTTTTCAGTCTTTTTTATAAGTTCCATCACAGTGTAACCAATCTTGCTTCCAAGATTCAGAAAATGCCTGCCTCCAAGATCAAGGGCTTTTATATGTGCTTCAACCAGGTCCTTGACATGGATGTAGTCCCGAATACAAGTTCCATCACTTGTAGGATAATCATCCCCGAACACTATAAGCTTGTCCCTTTTTTTGGTAACAACCTCCATTATGATGGGTAGTATATTTTCTGCATCTGGGTCAATGTAATTAAGCCCACCGTCTCCTGCAACATTGAAGTACCTGAGTGCTACAAAGGAAAGATCATGGATATGAGAGTACCAGTTAATGATGTTTTCACAGGCAAGTTTAGTATAACCATAGTAATTTATGGGATTAATAGGAGCCAGTTCATTGGTCGGCTGCTCTTCTGGTATGCCATAGACCGCAGCGCTGGAGGAAAAAATAATCTTTTTTACATTCCTTCTTATCATTGAATCGAGAAGATTTATTGTAGAGGATATGTTCCCAGAATATTTTGAAGCATCTTTCATGGATTCGCCTGCAGCCTTGTATGCTGCAAAGTGCATGACAGCATCAATATCCTTTAAGATATCGTTTATACGAGGGTCATTAAGATCATAGTCATAGAATGTTGCCTTTTCTGGTATGAGCTCTTTTCGTCCTTTTGAAAGATTGTCAATTATTACTACCTCATATCCTGCAAAAATAAGTTCTTGGGCTGCAACACTGCCAATATATCCTGCGCCACCGGTGACTAATATTCTCATTTGAGGTTTCATTTACTAGAACTTTAAAGCTTTTTTGGAAAATCTTTCGCAAATCTTCCCCTGGATCGGTTTTATGTAAGGTCTCAGCATGACAACTCCGAGTATAATTCGGACAAGCATAATAGAATTCAGCTCAAATGATGCTTTTCTATTCATTGATACCCTTATGATAACATCATTTATACAATTTTGTATGTTTCTATAAGCTAGATGATTTTAGCTTCCAAGATTTTGAATTTAGGAAAGATATAAAAAGCAAGATTGGGTTCATGATTACATGGCGATCTGGATCCATTCACATACTCCAAAGAACACAGGCGAAATCATAGGCCAGGATACTGGAGTCAGCCGTCTTGTAAGATTTGTCAAGGATTTCAGGAAGGAAAAAAAGAATGCCATAATACTCTATGGGCCTTCTGGAAGCGGGAAAACCTCTTCAGCATATGCTGTGGCAGAGGAGATGGGGTTAGAGCTTATCGAAGTGAACGCATCTGATTTCCGGACAAAAGACATGATCAATGAGCGTGTGGGAAAGGCTGTGTCCCAGATGAGCCTTTTTGCGCAAGGGAAGGTAATCCTTATTGATGAGATAGAGGGATTGTCAGGAACAAAAGACAGGGGAGGGATTCCTGCTGTTGCAGCAATCATCAGAAAGAGTACGTTTCCAATCATCATTACCACCAATGACCCATATGACAAGAAATTCAAGAGCCTGAGGAAAGAGAGTGAATTGTGCGAGTTCCAGGCACTTTCGTACACAGCAATAAGTAAGATACTGAAGAGTATACTTGATAAGGAGAAACTTACCTATGATGAGAGTGCGCTAAAGAGTCTTGCAAGGCATGCTGGGGGAGATGCACGGGCGGCAGTCAATGATCTTCAACTGATACTGTCAGGGCATGGAAGCCTTACAAAAGAAGGGCTTGGTTTCCTGTCTGACCGGAACGGGACAGAAATGATCCAGCAGGCCTTGATGAGGGTTTTTAAGACTACAGACCCTGAGGTTGCAAGAAATGCATTCGACACATGCACTGAGGATCTTGATGAGGTCTTCTTATGGGTTGACCAGAACCTTCCAGGAGAGTACAGGAAAAGAACTGATCTTGCAAGGGCCTATGAGAAACTGAGCAGGGCAGACGTCTTCAAGGGAAGAATCAGGCGAAAACAGCACTGGAGATTCATGGTCTATATCTATTATCTATTATCTGTAGGGGTTGCTGTATCAAAGGATGAGAGATATAAAGAGACTGTCAAATATGAGCAGACAAAAAGGATACTCATGCTCTGGCAGGCTAAGATGAAGTACCAGAAAAGGGTGGCAATTGCTGAGAAGCTTGCAGAGTTGACTCATTGCTCAAGAAAAGTTGCAACAAGAGACGTGCTGCCATACCTTCATAAGACAATTGTGGAGGATAAGGTGCTTGCAGAGGAGCTAGATCTGACAAGTGATGAGCTAGCGTGGCTCCAGAAACTGATATGAAATATTTTCTATATACATAAAACACTTGTTTTGTATCGTATATTTTAACACATTTGTCTTGTTAACAACAAATATATTTAAATGAGAGAGTTCAAGAAAGCAATACGGCCAACCCCTAGATTTAGTAATAGGGGAGAGGGGGCAATACTACATGTAGGGGTTGTTGACGCTAAAAATGTTATGTCCTTTTTGCAATAAAGACACCATCAAAACACTGGAGACACGGGATTGCCAAAACAATTCCATCAAGCGTCGCAAGGAATGTGTCACTTGCCGGAAGCGATTCAACACCTTTGAGAACATTGACCTTAAACCTGTCATGGTCATAAAGAGTGATGGCAGCCTGCAAAGCTTCTCTGAGGAGAAGGTGCGCAAGGGCATTGAGGTTGCCTGTGAAAAAAGAGGGATTCCTCAGGAAGAGATTCATGAGCTTGCTTGTGAGGTTATCCGCAAGGTGCATTCGAAAGAAGAGCGCCAGATAACCAGCAAAAAGATCGGCCTTTATATATTGAATCGGCTGAAGAAGCTTGATAAGGTATCCTATATGCGTTTCGCCTCGGTATATAGGGGATTCAAGGATATAGGTCATTTTGAAAGCGAGCTTAACAAGTTACAGAAGTGAGAGTATGGGTAAAATCGAAAAAATACGGAAAAGATCGGGAGAACTGGTGCCTTTTGATCAGCGTCGAATATCAAATGCAATATTTCGTGCTGCAAAAGCTGTCGGGGGTAAGAACCGGAGACGAGCAGAGAATCTATCAGTAAAGGTCAGACAATATCTGGAAGAGAATCATGAGGAACCTCCTAATGTGGAAGATGTACAGGATGCAGTAGAGAAAATACTTATAGAAAACGGCCACGCAAAGACATCAAAGGCTTATATCCTCTACAGGAACAAGCACCAGGACTTGAGGCGTTTCGGAAATATCCTTAATCACGTGGAGACAGTTGACAGTTATATCACAAAGCTTGACTGGAGGGTAAAAGAAAATTCCAACATGGCATATTCGTTGCAAGGGCTCAATAATTTTATCGCTTCTAAGGTCACTACTGATTTCTGGCTCAACAAGGTCTATAACCAGGACATTGAGCAGGCTCATTTTGATGGGGACCTGCATATCCATGATCTTTCAATCTTGGGAACATACTGCGTGGGATGGGATCTCAAGGACCTCCTCATAAGAGGATTCGGAGGGGTTCCAGGAAAGATATATTCATGCCCACCAAAACATTTCCGCCCGGCACTAGGCCAGGTTGTGAATTTCTTCTATACATTACAGGGGGAATCAGCAGGAGCGCAGGCTTTTGCAAATTTTGATACACTTCTTGCGCCATTCATCAAGTATGATGGATTATCCTACAAGGAGGTCAAGCAGGGATTGCAGGAATTCCTCTATAACATGAATGTACCTACTAGAGTGGGTTTCCAGACACCATTTACTAATGTTACAATGGATCTGAAGGTTCCATCAATATTTGCTGATGAGCCAGTCATAATAGGTGGAAAACCACAAAAGGAGACTTACAAGGAATTCCAAAAAGAGATGGACATGTTCAATAAGGCATTCGCTGAACTGATGATTGAAGGAGATGCAAGCGGAAGGGTATTCTCTTTTCCTATACCTACTTACAACATCACAAAAAATTTTGACTGGGATAACCCTGAATACGATCCGATATGGGAGATGACATCCAAATATGGAATCCCTTATTTTTCAAATTTTGTCAATTCAGACATGAATCCAGAAGATGCAAGGAGCATGTGCTGCAGGCTGAGACTGGATAACCGTACCCTGAGAAAAAGAGGAGGTGGCCTATTCGGAGCTAATCCACTCACCGGATCCATCGGAGTAGTCACAGTGAATCTTCCAAGGATAGGTTATCTTGCAAAAGATATGAAGGAATTCAAGGAGAGGCTCGGTGAATTGATGGATCTTGCAAGGGACTCACTTGAACTCAAGAGAGAGATCCTTGAGAAGTTTACTGCAAAGGGGCTTTACCCATACAGTAAGGTATACCTGGGTAATATCTATCAGCAACACAACAAGTACTGGGTCAATCATTTCTCCACTATAGGTCTTGTGGGAATGAATGAAGCCCTAAAAAACCTCAAGGGCAAAGAGATAACATCAAAGGAAGGAAGGAAGTCTACGCTGGAGATTCTGGATTTCATGAGGGACAGGATCATGGAATACCAAGATGAGACAGGCAATCTCTACAACCTTGAAGCTACACCTGCTGAAGGAACAACATACAGGCTAGCGCGTCTTGACAAGGCAAGGTATTCTGATCTTGCTGTATCAAACGAAGAGCAGTACAAGGAGGGTGGAGCACCATATTATACAAACTCAAGCCAGCTGCCAGTGGATTATACAGAGGACCTGTTCGAAGCATTAGACATCCAGGATGACATCCAATGCAAATACACTGGAGGAACGGTGTTTCACATATTCCTGGGAGAGAAGATGCCTTCTATAGAAGCTACAAAGAATCTTATCCGCAGGATAGCTGAGAATTATAAGCTGCCATATTACACCTTGTCCCCAACATTCAGTATATGTCCTATACACGGATATATATCAGGGGAGCATCAGTACTGTCCAAAGTGCGATGAGGAAAAAGGTGTGGAAAAAACTATTGAGGTGAATTAGATGGAAGGAAGAACCAAATGTGAGGTATATAGTCGTGTTGTCGGGTATCTGCGCCCGGTAGACCAATGGAACAACGGCAAGCAGGCTGAATACGAGAACCGAAAGACCTTTAATCCATAATTTTTTTTATTATGAAGATTGCAGGATATCAAAAAACCTCTCTGCAGGATTTTCCGGGAAAGATTGCATCTATCATATTTACTCAGGGATGTAATTTCTCATGCGGGTATTGCCATAATGCAGATCTGATACCAAGAGATGCCCAGGACCTCATGAGAGAAGGGGATATATTTGATCATATAGTCCAGAGAAAACACATTCTTGACGGTGTAGTAATAACAGGCGGGGAGCCAACAATCCAGGAAGGGCTTATTGATTTTATCAGGAAACTCAGACAATATGGAATGCTTGTAAAGCTTGATACCAACGGATCTAAACCGGATATACTAAAAGCCTTGATTGAAGGTGAATTGGTAGATTATGTGGCCATGGACTATAAATTTCCACTTGAGGAATACAAGTTTCTAACAGCATACTCAGGGAAAGGGATTGCAGAAAGCAAGGATCTTATGATAAGCTCGAATGTTGCGCATGAATTCAGGATTACCCTGATAGAGGATCTTTTCTCTGAGGAAAGGCTTCAAACAATCGCCAATGAACTTAAAGGGGCGCGCTTGATCTGTCTTCAGAAATTCCATAATGAGCATGCAAATTCAGAAGAATACAGGAAGTACAAGCCTACAACCCATCAGTTTATGGATTATGCAAGGGAGTTTTTCGAGGGAGAAGTTGTGCTTCGCTAAAGGCTTGCCTGAAATACAGTACCAAAATGATAGATCTCGTCAAACCCTACAATAAATACATCAAAATCCTGGACTCCTTCTTTTAAGAAAGGACTGAGAAGCTCTTCTTTTGATACATCTGTGCCTTCTGTGACCTGATTGAAGGAGGGAAGGACAATCAACTTATAACCCTTATAGCTACCAAAAAGAAAGCATTTGTAGAGTTCACGTCTTATGTTGTCACCTATGGAGATTGCAGGATGCTCGTGGCCGATGACGATTGTCTCTACCTCTTTTGGGATTTCAGGTATCTTGTGCCCGTGAATGATCAGAGTATTGCCAATCAAGAACTGCTCTTTCATGCCTGGAGTCATGGTATCATGATTGCCCCTGACCAAAATGACATCATACTTTCGTTTTAAAAGAGCAAGAAGCTTATCTGTGTCTTTTCTTTCCTGACGAGAGATCCTTGAAAACTCATGTGTAAGATCACCATTTATGACAATCTTTTTGACTGGAGATCTCTCAAGGATATCCAGAATTCGCTTGACTGTTTCACTGAACTGATAACGAGGAAGCATGTAACCATTTCGTGCCATGGCTTCCTCATAGCCGAGATGAAGATCTGCAATAATAAGCGTTTCGTCGATGATCAAGCCCAGGTCATGTATCTGTACATTCTCAAGGAGGTGCATTTTTAACGTGAAATCTTCAAGAAATATAAAGGTATTGCTGCGGTTTTGCTAAAAACTCAAAGAGACCGGGTCCGTAGAAATCCTCTGAATCGTTAGAAATATAAAGGAAAACACCTGTA
>CAYYOI010000014.1:0-3496 GCA_964473285.1 uncultured Methanosarcinales archaeon
ATCTCTTCACTTTCTATAGGCTAGAGGCCTAGACTAATATTATTCGAAAAACTCAGGCTAAGAGATAGATTTAAATATGTGTGTTCTAAGATTTTATTTAACAGAATCAAAGGTGGTTCAACCAGATGCCTAAGAATATATTTGATGCTTTGTTCACATATAAAGAAAACATCAAAAGAAGTCCGCAAGAAGATTATTTTACGGAAATTTTATGTTTTATCCTTAAAAGAAATAAAAAACTAGCAAAAGAATACATTAATTATTTTTTTCCTAGTATTAAAAACATTGAAATTAAAGACATAGACACACAAAGTTCATCAGACACCGAAGGTGGCGGAAGGTATGATCTTATAATTAATCTGGAAAACAATATAGCGCTAGTTTTTGAGCATAAAATAGATTCAAAAGAAAGGAAAGGTCAATTAAAAAAATATCTTAATAATAATGAACTAAATTATGTAGTATTTCTTTCAAAATCTGAATCGGATGTAATAGAGAAGAATAAATCATTTAAGAAAGAAATAAGATTTGTAGCCAAAACCTGGAATGAAGTTTACAATGATTTTTTCAAAAGGCAAACATGCAAGGATCAATACCGCATTTATGAGGAATTTATTGCCTATTACGTCGATTTATTTGAATTGTATGATTATAAAGGATTTAGCATTTCTGAGGGAGAAAGGATATGGCTTAATTTTAATAAATGGTTTGATGAAGTAAGCACCTTTCTAAGGGATGTGCTTAAAATGCAAAGGAAACCTTCGTTTAATTTTTTAATGAACAAGTATTTCCTCAGAGCTGTTAAAGATTTAAATAGGGCGACAAATGTTTATGATATTGCTTTAGTTTTGGATTACTATGAAGATTATAGTGATGAGCCACATATGGATTTAGAACTATACCTTAAGAGAACTAGAGAAAATGATAAATATTACGAAAATAAAGGATTCGAAATTAAAAAACATCAAATATTCAAAATGTTGCCTTACTCTAAAACAAATCTTAAGAAGATTATTAAGCTGGCAAATACTGTATTATCTTATGAAAAGTCAAAGCACCGTATGGAATTAAAAAAGAATCGAAACGTAACAAAGGATGTTAGTCCTAAGGAGATCAAGCGAGCTCTAGAATTCTTTGAAAACCTGATGGTATTAAACTCAAAGTTAATCCGTGATTTATCAAAAGATTATCATCAAGAACAAGGTCTTAAATTTGAGGAAGGGGAATGCGATGAAGATGATTTTTTCTTTTGGGTATTCTATAAGAAATCGGTATATTCTATTGGCTTAAGATTGAAAGAGACGATCCATTTATATGTTGATAAAGGGGAAAACATTAACAGCGAAAATATAGCTTCAATATCGATATCAGAAGTTTGTTCTGCGAACAAAGCAGAATATAATCTCATTTATAAATGGTGTAAGGATGCCCTTGTTAAATATATCTTAAAAAGACAGCAATAATGCTCTTTGATTTATTATTTGTGATAATTTGCATTTCCAGCCTTTTGACTTAAGATAATAGTTTCTTCTTTATAGAAGGGCTAGGATAGTATGCTCAGAGTCTGACATTATATTTTTAGGTAGTCTCTACTAAACTATTTTTTTCACTTTTTAAATTCGTGATTATGTTTACTGGAAGTCTTTCATCTGAGCCTTGATGAGTTTGATTAGTCGTTTGTCCATGAAATCGAATACGTCGGGGATGTTAAGGACGAAGATGCGGTTGTTGAATGCGATTTCAGGGTATTTTCTTTCAAGCTCTTGTGCGATTGATTCTTCCATGCAGATGATGTCTCCTTCAAGAATCGATGGATCAAAGTCCGGTGCGTGGATGCCTGCGTAGGTGCAATTGAATTTATCCTTATAGAGCTCATAGGCGGTGCGGCTTCGGTATCTGCCTTGATTGCATAGGAATATCATTTGAAGTGCCATTATGGTAAAAAGATATCTGGTCGTATAAGAAATTAAGATTGAATCTAAAGATCTAATTTCTTCTTCATTGTTTCATCAAACCTGGCTGATGTTTTCTCCAATTCTTTTACATCAGATTCCATTTTTTCCAGTACGTGGCTTGAAAAGCTGGTCAGATTTTTTTCAATTTTGTTTAGGTCCATTTCTATTGTAAATATGTTTTATTCTTTAAGTTTTTTTAGGTTGAGATTGGAAGCAGTCTTCACTTCCTGAAGAAATGCAGCTCGTTGAGCTGCATCAGCTCAGGGTTGAAAAAGGCTTTGGAACAATCGCGGCAGAGGTCAGCCTTTGCGGGATAGCCTTCCTCAGGAAAGACAATCGTTGTTGCCTCTGCACCGCAGAAATCACAGACCACTTCAATGTAGTCTCCAAAATCTATTGGTTCATCGCCTTCTCCTACATCCATTTTATATCCTCCGCATACGGTAAGTTCCATTGGTCCTTTATGGTGAATAACGTGTTGTGCCATGTGGACTTTGGGTGATACGCTTGCGAGTATTCGGTTGATGGTCTCCAGCCGCACGTCCACAGGGCATCTGATCACCATCAAACAGGTGTCCATCTCAGGGATCTCCTGTGCTTTTCTGATTAGCCTGTTTGCCGGACCTGTGTATGTCTTGAGCCTGACCCAGGCGCTCTGGGTAAAAGTACACTTGAGGTCTGCATAATCATGCTGCACGCCGCCAGGGACCTCGTTGTGGTCAAACAGCCGGTCGATGAAGTGATGGGCTGTCCTGTAGTCAGGTACCTGCATGTAGTTGGTGCAGGCGGATACCAGGTTTGGATGCGGCTTGTTTGACATGGCAATTCTGCAGCACCAGGGTTCGCCTAATTCCCGGATACGTGTCCTCATGGCTTTGGATATCTCGTCCGGCGCGAGGAAGAGTATCATGTCAGCCTCTGAGAGCATCCGGTGATTGCGTGGGTCTGATGCGTCGATAACCCTAACCAGCCTGAAGGGGTTGCGCCTGTTGTGGAACTCCACAATGTGGTGGTTCCCCAGGGTTGCAACAAATATGTTTGGTATTCCCAGTTCTGTACTCATGATGACTGCTGTTCCACTTCCAAAATGACTTCCCGGAAGTAATCGTCTGCGTATCCGAAGTAATCGCCATTCTCTGAGAGGATCTGAAGATAAAAGCATTCAGGGTGTTCGATGTCGTTTTGCTCGAGGCGCTTTTTGTGCATTTCTCTTGTAGGCTGCATGCCGGTCAATGCGTAGAATTCCCTGCCAGTCATCTTATTCTTTATGTATTGCTCCCGGAACTCCTGGTGAAGCTTTTTCTTTTCCATGTAAAGGACTTCCTCTACCTTGTCTCTAATATAATCCTCACCCCTATGCAACCCGATGGTTTGCAGATCCCGTATCGCCGGTCTTGATAGTCTCAGTTTCATAGGATAACTGGATGTCCAGTGATATATAAATATTGTTATTCTGAATTGGACTTGTCTAATCTTTATTGGAAAAATATTTAAAGTAGCAGAAAATCTTCTATTACTATGGAATATTTTATAAAAGAGTC
>CAYYOI010000014.1:3596-19169 GCA_964473285.1 uncultured Methanosarcinales archaeon
ATATTTAAAGTAGCAGAAAATCTTCTATTACTATGGAATATTTTATAAAAGAGTCTTCCGTTACCTCTCTTGGAGGTGACGAGGTGGCTAAAGTATTGATAGCAACTCTGTACAGCCCGGATCCGGTGCTGCTTGCATCAAACAGGATAGGGGCAGACAGGCTGATTCTGATAGTTAACAAGAGGGCTGATAAGAGTCAGAAGGAAAGCCTTACATTGATCATGGATTCAATCGGAAGGGTGGTAGATGTCAAGACTATCGAGATAAGCGTTTATGATATTCCTGCGATAGCAAAGAAATGCGTTGAAGTGATTGACATGCAACCAAAAGAGGATCAGGTGTTCGTGAATATAACCTCTGGTAGAAAGACCATGGCCTTAGGCCTTTTGTTTGCAGCTTACGCACGTTGTAATCGTATTGAGCGAATCGCTTATAATCCTGAAGATGACAAGTCTGTTGTGTATCTTCCAAAGATGTCATTCAAACTGAACGAAAGCCAGCGAAAGATCCTGGAGTATCTTTCTGAGGGAGGCGCTTGCGAGAAATCATATGCTGAGATTGCTGAGGAGATAGGATTATCCCGGGCGATGCTTTACAAGACGCTTGATGAGCTCAAGAACCTGGACTTTGTGAGTGCTGATGACTGTCTTGAGATAACTGATGCCGGGAGGATTGCGATGCTATGAGTGCGATACAGAGATCTAAACCAATATTAGATGGGGATTTTGACAGGCATAAAATTACATTTCGATTCAATAATAAATTTGGAAAAAACACAAATAAAAAAGATAAACTTTATGAGATTATTGAATTTTTAGGTACTTGGAAATTTTTGCATAATCCTGATTTCAACCGTGTCGGATTCGATACGGTAAGAATGCAAGCAGGATTAAATTCTTTTACCATTAAAAGATTACTTAGGTTAAATAAGAACATCAAAAGATTGACTTAAAATGAAAAAAAGCATCCTGAAAAAATTAGATAAAGAAACTTTGATAGATTTGCTTTTGCAATTATCTAAATTAAGTAAAGAAAACAAAGCTTTTTTGGAAACCAGGCTCAATTCTGATTTTGATAAGTTATTCTCCTTGGCCTGCAAAAAGATAGATAAATCCTTTGCTTCATTTGAATTAATGAGCCTGAAAAATGCAAGACAGGCTTTGATGGATTTCAAGAAAGCGAAGCCTGATGATTCTATGCTTATTGAGTTATGCTTATATTATATTAAACAAGCCTATGATTTAGAAGAGACTGATTGGCGATTCCAAGAAAATTTTTATTCAGCAATTGAGAAGGTTTATGACATGATATTTGATCTGATGAAAAAAGATAAATCTTTGAAAGAGAAATATGAAAAAGAAGTTAAGAAAATTATCAAGCGATCTAACGAAGGTTGGGGACATAGGGATTACCTAGATGATAAGTTCGAGGAACTGAAATGAACAAGCCAATTTATGAGTCTTGTAAAACATGTAAAAAAGAATGCCAGTCCGGAATCTGGCTTTCACCTCAGTTTGCCAATGAGAAGACATTGTTATTTTGCTCACAAGAGTGTAAAGATAAGTATATTCAAAATAAGCTTGAAAGGATTAAAGTGAATTATCCTTCATTTTATGAAAAGGTAAAGAATAAAGGTGCTTTTTGGATCAAAAAATGAATAAAAATGAAATGACTGGACATGTCGTGAATTGCATGAAATCAATAGAATATAATCTTATTTGCATAATTCATAACTTCTTCTTACCTTCAAATGTTGTTTTTTTTGATAATGTTTTACTTAATTCGGACATAATCTCTTTTGATATGAAGGTAAAGGTAGTAAAAAAAATTTTTATGTATAGAAATATAAAGTATGATTTTGGGAATCTACATAGATTAATGACAATACTAGATCTTTTTGTTAAGGGTTCATCTTTCACTGATTTATCAGAGGGAGATTCTCAATTCATAGAAGAATTAAAATCAGATGATGTATATGATACTCATAAAGTAGAACGCCTTTATAAGAAATTCATTGAATTATATAAAGAAGAAGATAATAATATTGCCAAATTGGCTGAGAAACTATCAAAATGAACATAAATGAACTCAAGACACTAATAAAAACCGGTGAAGGTTACACCATCGAGTTCAAAGAATCAGTAAACTCTTCATTAGGTAAAGACATTTGCGCCTTCGCAAACTCTGATGGTGGAAAAATTATTCTTGGAGTTACAGATAAAGGAAAAATCAAAGGATACAGATTAACAAATAAAGATAAATCAAAAATTCAAGATATCACAAAAAATATGAATCCTTCATTCAATGTGAATATTGAACAAGTAGAAGACTTAACACTCATTTATGTTCCAACAGGGAAAAATAAGCCCTACACAGTAAATGGACATTTCTATTTAAGACAAGGAGCAAGCTCTCAACAACTGAACAGGGATGAGGTGAGAGATTTCTTTGAAAGGGAGAATCATATCTCATTCGAGAAGCAAACTGTTGAGTTTGAGGGTAAAGATTTTTCAAATCAATCTCTAAAAGAATTCAAAAAAAAAGCAAATCTCAATCTTAGTAAGGAACAGTTATTAAAGAATCTAAATTTAATGACTAATGATAAAATAAACAACGCTGGAATATTATATTTTACAAAAAATATTAAGAGATACCATCCTAATTCTTTTATAACATGTGTTTTATATCAGGACAATGAACAAATAGATATACTAGACAAGAAGGAATTTAACAAGGACTTAAAACATAACCTCGAAGAAGCTTACAAGTATACAGTATCAAAGTTAAATAATGCAATAATTATCTCAGGGAAGATATCCCATGAGAGAAAATTGGAAATTCCCCAAGAAGCTTTAAGAGAAGCAATAATAAATGCAATGATACATAAAGATTATTTGTTTCCAGCACACATCCAAATAAATATTACACAAGAAAAAGTGGAGATCGTTAATCCTGGGAAATTGCTATTTCCTAAAAAAGAATTTGGGAAAACAAGTGCTTATAGAAATCCGATTCTAGCAGACTTGATGTTAAGGACAGGAGATATAGAAAAAATTGGCTCAGGGATCAAAAGAATAAAAAGACTTTGTAAGGAAAATGGAATTAAAGTAAAATTTGAAACGAATCAAATATTCAGAACTATTTTCTATAGAAACCAGGCAAAAACCATGCAAGCAGGAGGAAAAATTAAGGAAAAATTTAACTCACTATCTCCTGAACAGGAAAAAGAACTGAAATTATTATTAAAAGACCTTAATATTGAGTGGTCAGAAAAGTGGTCAGAAAAGTGGTCAGAAAAGTGGTCAGAATTGATTAAGAGAAGAAAACAAATATTAATTTTAATAATCAAGAATCCAAGAATTACACGTTCCGAACTAAGTGAAAAAATAGGAATCAACTCTTCAGCTATACAAAAACACTTAGAAGTATTAAAACAAAAAGAAATAATTATAAGAAAAGGATCTGATAAAGGGGGATATTGGGAAATAAAAAAGGATACTATTCGCTGAAAAGACGTTATAAAGAAAATTAAAGTAAAATTTGAAACGAATCAAAAAAGGTGCAGGAAATAATATATGGTATGAATTAAAATGACACTCATTGAATTGGTTCAGAAACATTTTTCACGCCTTTCATATCTGAAATAATTCGAAATCGGTTTCACATCTAAAAGGAAAGTGGGTAGGATATTAAATAATAGCCAGAAGATACCAGATAAAAAGAAATTACTGTGTTTACCGCGAGAGTTGCAAACAGGAAATTATTGAGAATGGCGTTGAATAAACAACAAAAGACAGCGGTGGAGAAGACTGAAGGTCCCTGCGTGATTCTCGCAGGGGCAGGCACTGGAAAATCTTTCACTGTGATTGAAAAAGTAAGCCATCTCGTTAAGGAGGGCTATGTTCCAGAGGAGATCCTGTGCCTTACGTTTTCTAATGAAGCGACAAATTCATTGAACAAGAAACTGCAGGAGAGAGGCGTGAACGCAGCGGTAAAGACGTTTCATGCGTACTGCGCGGATGTCCTGCGACAGCATGGCCACCTCATCAAGGTGGATGAAAGTTTTGAGATTATTTTGCCTGATGATGCGAAAGTGCTATTGCATAAGTACCTTGATATCGCGCCGTACTGGGCAGATAGGTATGTGTCAACCATCCAATCCGCTAAAGATTTCGGAATCACGCTGCAGGATATCAAAACACATGCTGGGCGGATCAAGAAGCAGTTGGATGAATTATTGCCGGAGGGTGTTGATCCTGAGAAACATGAGCAGGAAATGCGGATAAAACTCAACACTTTGCATCTTCGGCCGTCTGGGACTGTGGAAGAACGCCGTGCAATCCGAGAGGAGAAAAAGGAGATCCAATCATTCCTTGCGGTATATGATGAATATGAGAAATTCAAGGAATTCATCGAGGCCTGGGAGGGCTATGATAAGCTCAAGCAGGAAAAGAACTATCTTGATTTCTCAGACCTGAATGTGTTGGTGCTGCAGCTCTTTGAGCAGTTTGGTGTGCAGTCAGGCTTTTCTTATGTGTTCGTGGATGAGTTCCAGGACACGAACAAACTGCAGTTCTCTTTGATTGAATACATTGCATCTCATGGGAACATCACAGTAGTAGGTGATCCGAATCAATCGATCTATGGCTTTCGGGGTGCGTATCGTGAGAGCTTTGAGCATTTCAAGCAGGTGTTCAATGTCCAGGATATAATCAAGCTTGAGGCAAGCTATCGTTCACCGGATAATGTGCTTGGAATCTCTTATGAATTGATCAAGAACAGCTATGAGGATCCTTCGGAGTGCATCAAGGTGGAAAACGCTGATGGTGTCGCAGGTGATCCTGTGGATGTGGTTGAGCTTTTGAACAAGGAAGAGGAGGCCCGATACATCGCTGACACTGTTGAGCAGGCAATATCTGATGGAGTGCCAAAGGATGAGATCTGTGTCCTGCACCGGACTCACCAGCAGGCTGAGGTCATCAAGCAGGCTCTTGAACGAAAGGGAATTCCTGTGATTTCTGCTGGTCGTACTAATCTTTTGCAGAAACGGGAGGTTAGAACAGCCATCTCCTATCTTGCGATGCTTTCCAATGTGATTGAACGCTCGGGCTCAGGAGAGCAGAGCTGGTGGGATCTATTCCATTACCAAAATACGCTTAGTCCAAAGGATTCCATCAAAATCGGGCGGTACCTGAAAAAGCACGATGTATCAATCGATGAACTGATGCTCAACCACCTGGATGAGGTTAATCTGTCTGAGGCTGGCCTGCGGGTGGTATCCAGGGTGAAAGAGAAGCTACAGGTACTTCTAGAAGGCTCAAACAAGCCGCTTCCGGAGCTTGTGCTTGATGTTCTTGAGATATCCGGCTTGAATCGGGCATTCACCTATTCACGAACAGTCGAGAATATAGAGGCGTTGATGAATCTCAAGAAGCTTTATGAGCTTGCTGAGGATTTCTATAACCTGCACGAGCAGAATCTTTCTGATTTTATAGATTATATCGAGATAGTGGATTCACTGGGTGTGAATGTTGATGCTTCAAAACAGATGAATGTTGATGCTGTCAGATTGATGACAATCCATGCTGTGAAAGGTCTTGAATACGACCTGGTGATAGTCTCTAACATGGCAGAGAAGCGGTTTCCTGTCACCAGGACCCAGAATGAGCCACTGATCCCCAAGGAACTCTTGCCGGATCTCTCTGCAGAGATTCGTTCATGGGGTGATATCCCTGAGAAGGAAAAGGAGCGGCGCATCAAGGATTATGAACGAAGGTTATTGATCTTTGAGGAGCGCAGGCTGTGCTATGTCGCCTGGACCAGAGCCAAAAAAAAACTTATCCTGACCTATGCAAGAAGTTACAATAACCAGCCTGATTCCAATGCTGCCTCTGTGTTTTTGCAGGAGATCAATTACCAGGATAATCCTATGGTGGAATTTGTTTCTGATCCAGAGGAATTGTCTTCTATTGTAGCACCTGATTCCAGGGCTGAGCAATACAAGGCGCGGCTCAAGGAGCAGGTGGTAACAGGGTTGGATGCGGATGACTTTCCAGCAGTGGTTGAAAAGGTCATGAACTATTTTGCCTGCAGGGGACAGACTGATTTTGATCTTTCTCAGGTTACTGTGGATAGGGGTGAATTGGAAAGGCACCGGGTGCGGTGCGAGGAGAACAAGTCGCTGCTTATGTTTGATGCTTCGAATTTCACTTTCAGCCCCAGTGCTCTCATGATGTATGATGAATGCCCGAAGAAATTCGAGCTGTCATACTTATATCAGATGCCCCAGCGGGGGGAATTCGAGGTGGATGCTGCCTCAACAGGCAGTTTTGTCCACAAGGTCCTTGAAGAGGGGGTAAAGGCAAAGGCTGATTACGAGGGGTATCTTCGCATCGCATCTGAGATGTTGGAGGATCCTGAATGGGAGGGGATAGATCTTGAAGAGGTCAAACCTCTAATTTCTGTTTTTTGGGAGCGAAACAAGGATAAGATAGGGGATTCACAGACTGAGATGAAGCTTCCTGTGGAGATCGAGGGATTCCGGTTCTTTGGTGTTGCTGACAGGGTGGATAAATTGCCTGACGGGACGGTTGAGATCATTGATTATAAGACGAACAAGGGCGCTATTTCGCCTAAAAAACGGGCCTGGCAGCTTGGCTTTTATGCCCTTGCCCTTCAACAGATGGGGTATACGGTGTCTAAACTGACACTTGACATGCTCAAGCTTGACAAGCCTTTTTCGGTTGAGCTTGTGGATGGTGAGGCTACGCCTGAACGAGGGAAGGGGTTTAACCTTGCTGAGGTTCGTGAAGAGCTTGTTTCGACTGCGAAAAGAATTGCGCACGACTACGAGCATGAATTCAATACAACAGAGGATGACAATTGCCGCTTTTGCGGCTACAAGTTTTACTGTCCCAGGTGGGATGAGTAGAAATATATAACTAATATAATGAAAACATTGATTACAAACATAGGATTTGAAGCATATTCTTGTGCAAATACGGCTTGGTTACTTGCAAGGCTTGAGAATTTCAGACCAGATAAGATTATTTTGCTATATAATAAAGACAAAACAATTCTAGAGAACAAAAAAACCAATATTTCCAAGATAAATGAATATTTTAAAGATATTACGATTGAAGAAGTTGAGTTTGAGGATGATTTTAATAATTACAAAGAAGTTGTAGAACATATTATCGAATCAAATAAAACTGAAGAGATTGCAATAGATGTAACTGCTGGAAGAAAATACATGAGTATAGCTGCTGTAATTTTAGCTTATAAATATGAAGTAAAAAGAGTATATTATACCCATATTAAATACACTAAGAAATATCAAAAATCTCCTATCACCCAAATACCGATAGTTGATGTAAAGTTGATCAATTTTATGGAGCTTGACAAATGATTTTAAGAAAAGAAGACTTAATCGGTATATTCAATGATTTTTGGTTGAAAGATAAGAAGACTTTTAAGATTAGTTATGCAAAGAAGGAATTATTTATTGTTACGCTTGGTGAGTCTATCAAAATCAGACACATAATTAATAAAAATGATTTGGATAATTTTAGTAAAATTGATGAAATTCCAGATTATGACGATTTACTATTATGTTTTAGATGTTCTAATATCTTAAAGTGGGCGAATGAAGAACAAATCTTGAAAATCCTTAAAGAATTCATTATCAGAACCAAGGATTCTCAGGAAAGGAAAATTTGTTTAAGTTATGATACTTGTTCTTTACGACATAGAGATAATAGAATAATACGGGATATGACCTATAAAATAAAAGAAAAAAATAAGCATATGAATTATCCTAATATAATTATCCCTGAAGGAATTAACAAGGAACTAAGAAAGTGGGATAATAAATATAAAAAACCTTTAATTGATGAATTGAAAACTTATGTTCCTCAAGCAGGATCTTTTCTTAATCAAATAAATCTTTCATCAAGAAGGGTTAAAATAGGCAGTCTTGAACTGAAAAATATGCTAAAATCTCCATTTTCTTTTAGAATTGAGTCTGAAATAGGAGATGAAAATATAATTGATTCTCTTAAAAGATACAGAAAAGAAAAGGATTGCGATATACTTGCATTTTCTGAAGATGATAACTTTGTAGAGATGGCAAAAGAAGAAGGAATCATATCTCAATTGATCATACACAAGAGAAAACTTGAACATTCTTTTGAATGCTCTTGGCAAGAATTAGCTGATCTGATATATATCTGTTCTATTGTTTTTGGAGCAATTAAGATGGATAATAAGACCATCTTTGGAATTTGGACAGGTAAGAAAGGAGATAATTGGAATAATAAGGAAATTGAGATATTATAAGATGATGGAAGCGGTTTGGGGTAAAGGTGTATAAAGATGGCATTTGAAAATTTAACGAAATTTTTTGAGAAGGTAAAGACTGTAGGTTTTATCGAACGAATCTTCTTTTGGAGAAATGTAGTAACTTTGAGTTATGATGCGTATGAGGAGTTCAAGTCTGTTGATAAGGAGATCTCTTCCTTAAAGGAGTCATTGCAGGAATCTGATAATAGAATCAAGGAATTGGAAAAGGATCTTGATTATAACAAGAAAACGCTTTCTAAAGTCGAAAAGGATTTTGAGAAGAGTACTGAGAAAAATCAGGAATTGATACAATCCAATACAAAGCTTGAGAAGAATCTTTCAGAAGTGAAAAAATCTGATGCTAACAATCTCGAGAAAATCCAAGGTTTAGAGAAGGATTTTGAAAAGGTGAGCGAGAAGAACGAGGAACTTGTCAAAAAAAATACAAAGTTAGAGAAAGAAATCTCTGAGTTTGAAAAGTCTGAAAGTACAAATCAGGAACGGATAATAGAGCTGCAAAAGGACGTTGAAAAACTGAGTGAGAAAAATGAGGAGTTGGTGAAGAAGAATACCGAGCATGAGAAGACTCTCGCTGAAATTAAAAAGGTGGAGAAGAAACAGCAAGAGGAGTATGAGCATAAGATAACTGAACTGAATTCCTTGAAGGAACAGATGGATCTGGATAGAAAACGCTTACAGAATGAGCGTGAAGAAGAGATACAGACAAGATACGAAGAGATGAAACGGACCTGGCAGGTTCATGAGCAAAAGGTTGAGCAAACCGTTAAGAATGTCTGTAAGAGATGCCAGGTGGAGTATATTGATAGGGAAAAGACTCCTTTCAAAGGAAAGCCGGACAACACCATTAAGATTGCTGGAGAATATATCATCTTTGATGCTAAGAGTCCGGCAAACGATAACCTTGACAATTTTCCGACTTATATAAAGAATCAAGCAGAATCCTTGAAAAAATACGCAAAGGAAAAAGATGTGAAAAAGGATATCTTCCTGGTCATTCCATTCAATACATTGGATAAAATACATGAGTATGTATATCCTATGGGAGATTACACTGTATTTGTGATAACCAGGGATAGCCTTGAACCAATTGTCAAATCATTACAAAAAATAGAGGAATATGAATTTGCAGAGCAACTTAGTCCGGAAGACAGGGATAATATCTGCAGGATTATCGGGAAATTTGCGCATACTTCAAAGCGAAGAATCCAAATTGATAATTATTTTGCGAATGAGTATATTCAGATCCTGACGAAATGCAATACCCTGCCTGATGAATTCATGAAGAAGAGTGTGGAATTTGAGAAGTCTGAAAAGATGAATCCGCCGATGGAAAAAAGGGCTAAAAAGATCTCGAATACAGAGCTTAAAAAGGATGTGCAAAAGGTAAAGCAGGAAGCAAGCGCAAAGGATATATCCATAAATAAAGATGTGGAAAAGATCGAGGAGATTCCTCTTTATAAAGGGTGATAAGATGAAACAAAAATCAGTATGGAACAATTTTACCAACCAATACAGTTTGTCAAAAACCTTGCGATTTGAGCTTAAACCTATTGGTGATACTCTACAAAACATTAAAGAAAAAGGTATTATTGAAGAGGATAAGGAACGTGAGAAACGATTTAATGAGATAAAACAGCTGATGGATGAGTATTATAAGGATTTTATTGAACGGGCACTCAAGACAGTACATATTGATCAAAAGGATTTAAAGGCCTACCAGGAGGTTTATCTTACTTTAAAGAAGAGTAAACAAAAGAAGGAAAGCTATGAAAAACTTGAAAAAAAGTATCTTGCCAATCAAAAACTGTTGAGAAATGAAATATATAAGAAAATAAAGGAGTTTAAGGAATTCAATTACTTATTCAAGAAGGAGTTTGTAAATAAACTGCTTCCAGAGTGGCTTGATGAAAAAAAGCGCTTTGCTGAGGCAAATAAGGTTCGGGAATTTGGTCGATGGGTAACTTACTTCACAGGCTTCTTTGAAAACAGAAAGAATGTCTTTTCTAATGAACCTATAGCGACAGCTCTTATTTATCGAATTGTACATGATAATTTCCCAAAATTCTTGGATAATATTGAACGTTATGAAATTCTAAAGGAGCACAAAGTCTCATTTAAAGAAGTAGAAAAAAACTTTAAGAATGAACTAAATGGCTCACTTGATGCCTTTTTTTCTATAAGTACTTTCAATGATTGTTTGAATCAAGAAGGTATAGATCGATTTAATATGATAATTGGTGGTAAAAGTACTGAAGATGGGCATATAATAAAAGGAATAAATCAAGTGGTTAACGAATTTTCACAAAAACACGATGAAAAGAAGATCCGAAAATTAAAGATGATGCCTTTATTCAAGCAGATTTTGAGTGATAGGGAATCAGCTTCATTTATACCAGATAAGTTCAAAAATGATAAGGAATTGATTGATAGCATAATTACATATTATAAAAATCAAGATTTTAATAAATTGAAGAATGTGTTATCTCGTTTGCATGAGTGTGATCTTAACCAGATTTATATTAGAAATGATGGTCGATTGAATAGATTATCTAAAGAATTATTAGGGGATTGGGAATTTATTAATAATGGATTAAAAGAGTACGCAAGGAGTGAGCTAAATAAAAATACAGATAAAAAATTAGATGATTGGTTTAAAAAAGAGTTTTTTGCTATAGCTGAAATTAATGAAGGAATAAAAAGAATTAATCCTGATATTTCTTTAAAAGAATATTTTGCATCTCTAAAAAGAGAAGATAAAAATATTGTTCAGGATATCAAGAAAAACTACAAGGAATTTAAAAAAATTGAAGTAACCTCTGACTCTTCTCTTCTGAGCAAAAAGAGAGAGAAAGATATTGAAACAATAAAGGCTTTCCTTGATTCGATTATGGATTTGTTTCATTTCATTAAGCCATTATATATGAATAGTGATAATGCACATGATATAGATTCTGATTTCTACATTAAATTCAACAAATCCTATGAAGAACTACAAGAAATCATTCCTTTGTATAATAAAGTACGCAATTATGTAACGCAGAAGCCTTTCAGTACAAAGAAGTTTAAGTTAAATTTTCAGTGTAGTAGTTTATTAGGGGGATGGAGTTCAAGTTTTACTACAAATGCAGGGCTAATACTCCGGAAAGATGGCAACTTTTTTCTGGCAATTGTTCCAAGATCTTTAGATAAGGATACTGTGAACCGATTGAAGCAGAAGGGTAACACTATAGATGTATTAAATTATGACTTCCAAAAGCCTGACAATAAAAATATCCCTCGTTTGTTTATCAGGTCAAAAGGTGAGAACTTTGCACCAGCAGTACAAAAATATAATTTGCCTATTAATGATGTATTGAAAATTTACGATAAGGGTTATTTTCGAACAGAATATCGTGAGAAGGATGAAAAGGTATATAGGGAATCCCTCAAAAGATTGATAGATTATTTCAAGGAAGGATTTCGTAAACATGAATCCTATAAGCATTATACATTTGAGTGGAAAAAGACAGAAGATTATAAAGATATATCTGAATTTTATCATGATACGGAGAAGTCATGTTATAAACCCCGTTTTTATCAGGTAAACTTAAATGTTTTGGAAGAGATGGTTTCTGCTGGTAAGATATACCTTTTCCAAATATGGAATAAAGATTTTTCAACATATTCAAAGGGTCGGAAGAATTTACATACTCTTTATTGGCAGGAACTTTTTTCATCTGAGAATCTTAAAGATGTTGTGTATAAATTAAATGGTGAAGCAGAGCTTTTTTTCCGGGAAAAATCACTGGAAAAAAAGATTACTCATCCTAAGAAAAAACCTATAGATAAGGAGCCAAGAAAGGATGATAAGGGAAACCTGAAAGAAAAGAGTCTGTTTGAATATGATCTTATAAAGGATCGCCGGTATACTGAAGATAAATTCTTTTTTCATTGTCCGATAACCATGAATTTTAAGGCAGGCAATAATAAGTGGATTGTCAATCAAAGAGTAAGAGATGCTATCAATAGTGGTGTAAATGTATTGAGTATTGACAGGGGTGAACGTCATCTGGCTTATTATACCTTACTTGATCCGAAAGGTAAGATTTTGGAGCAGGGCTCTTTTAACAGGATTTCTGATGATTTAGGAAGGGGAAAAGATTATCATGATAAGTTGAATAAGCTGGAAAAGTCTCGAGATAAGGCCCGAAAGAACTGGAAAGAAATAGCAAATATCAAAGAGTTAAAGGAGGGATATCTTTCCCAGATAGTTCATAAAATCACTAAGATGGCGATAGAGAAGAATGCTATAATTGTATTAGAAGATTTGAATTTTGGTTTTAAGCGAGGCAGATTCAAAATTGAAAAGCAAGTTTATCAAAAATTTGAAAAAATGCTGATTGACAAGCTGAATTATCTAGTGTTCAAAGATCAAAAAAAGGAAGAGCCTGGTGGATTGTTGAAGGCATATCAACTGACTAGTCCATTGGAAAGTTTCAAAAAGCTTGGAAAGCAGTCCGGAATCATCTTTTATGTGCCTGCACAGTATACTTCAAAGGTTTGTCCTAGGACTGGTTTTGTCAATCTTTTGAAGGTCAAATATGAGAATATAGAAAAAACAAAAAATTTTTTCAGAAGATTTGAAACTATATACTATGATAAAAATAATGACTACTTTGTGTTTGAATTCAAGTATTCTGATTTTATCGATGAGATGAAAAAAAAGAAACTTGTGCGAGATAAATGGACTGTATGTAGCTATGGTAAGCGTCTTGTAAACAGGCAAAGTAGTAAACACAAGGGATTTGAAACAGCAGAGATGGATCCTACAAAGGAATTGAAGACTTTGTTCAACCAGTATGAGTTGGATTTCAAAGATGGCAATAACCTGGTATCTCAGATTTGTGGGTACCAAGATTCAAAATTTTTCAAGGATTTAATATACTTTTTTAGATGTATATTGCAACTGAGGAATTCACGTACCAATGATTCCGAGGATTATCTTTTATCCTGTGTTCCGGACAAAAAGGGATATTTCTTTGATTCACGGAATGCTAAAACTGCTAAAACTGATGAGCCTCATGATGCAGATGCAAATGGAGCTTATCATATTGGCATTAAAGGCCTTATGCTCATTGATAGAATAAGGTCTGGAGGGAAACAGGACTTTAAGATAGACAGGAATGATTACTTTAACTACATTATGAAAAATGGAGGAAAACATTAATATCTCATTATTGAACGATTTTATCTTTTGTCCCCGTAGTATTTATTTTCATAATCTATATTATCCTTTTGATGAGACTCTCTATCACAGCACTTACCAAAAGGAAGGGAAGTCTGCACATAAGAATATTGATGAGAAGAATTATAGCTCAAAAAAAGATCTTATTGAGGGTCTAGATGTTTACAGTGAAGAGCTTGGTCTTGTTGGAAAAATTGATCTTCTAGATCTTTCTAGTAATACCTTGATAGAACGAAAAAAACGAATTAAACAGATTTACGAAGGATATTATCTGCAGGTTTATGCTCATTATTTTTGTTTGATTGAAATGAATTATAAAGTGAGAAGTATAAAATTGCACTCTCTTGTTGATAATAAAAGATATAATGTTGCTCTGCCGGGCTATAAGGATAAGAATCGGATAGCGGAAATAATCCAGAATATGAAAAGTTTTGATTTGAGTAAACCGTTCAAACAGAACCCAAACAAATGTAAGATGTGTATCTATAAGGAAATGTGTGATTGTTATGATGAGCAGACCTGATTTTATGGCTAAACAAATCCTGTTTTTGGAAAGTGATAAATGTAAGAATCTTAAATTCAGGAATTCAAACCTTGTGCTTTTGGATGAAAAAAACAAAGTTCTGATACAGCATTCATTGCATAAAATATTCATGGTTTTCGTTTACGGAGAGTTTACAATAACATCGGTATTGGTTAAAAATGTAAAGAAACATGCAATCCCTCTTATTTTCTTAAATTATAATCTTAGAGTATATTTTTCTGTCATTCCTGACAACAAAGGAAATTTTTTGCTAAGGAAAAAACAATATCATTTTAATAATAATCTTATAATTGCTAAACATACGGTCAGGAATAAGATACAGAACCAGTTAACTCTTATGAAATCATTGCGATATAAAACTGTTAATGACAAACAATCAATATCTGATATTGAATCCTCTCTTAAAGGAATAAACAAATGCGAGAATAGCCAAGAATTGCTGGGAATAGAAGGAAGTGCATCAAAACTTTTTTTTCAAACCTATTTTAAAAATATGGCCTTTACAGGGAGGAAGCCTCGATGTAAATCAGATATCATTAATCTGTTGTTAGATATAGGATATCACTATCTTTTTAATTTTATCGAGGCAAATCTTGAATTATACGGGTTTGATACATATTGTGGATTTTATCATAAGTTTTTCTATCAAAGAAAATCCCTTGTTTGTGATTTGATTGAACCATTTAGATGTATCATAGATAAACGAGTAAGAAAAAGCTATAATCTAAAGCAGATCAACATCTCGGAATTTAAGTGTAAAGGAGGTCAATATCACATCAAAAAGGGATACAACAAAAAATATTCAAGACTCTTTTTGAAGGAAATTCTACTTCATAAGGAACAGATTTTTATCTATGTGCAACAATATTATCGTTCATTTATAAAGGAAAGAAATATCTCTGATTTTCCTATATTTACGGTGAAAAAATGATTATATTAACTTATGATATCCAGGATGATAATTTACGGAATGAATTTTCCAAATTTATCTTAAGCCACGGAAGACGCTTACAATATTCGGTATATGAGATTGATAACAGTAAGCGAATTCTTGAACTGGTAAAATCTGAAATCAAAGATCGGTTTGAAAAAAGGTTCACTCAAGGAGACAGTGTATTGATTTTTAAGATTACTGCTGAAAACCAAATTCTGAGGTTTGGTTATGCCAAAAATGAGGAGACTGACCTTCTTATGTATTAAGCAAACCTCCATCTTAATTTTTTGATGGAATTTTGCTAATTCTTTAGAATTTGCTATCGAGAGGCTCTGCAGGCGAAAGATTTATATTCTCCAACTGTTTCAGGTGACAGTGTGGACAGTGCAAAGATGTGTTTTAGAGTAATTTCTAAAACGAAATAAACCCCTCGATAAGCCAATCAATGTGTCAATACCCTAAGGCGATCACCTGTCTAATAGATTATCATAATTTCTACTGTTGTAGATG
>CAYYOI010000014.1:19269-22588 GCA_964473285.1 uncultured Methanosarcinales archaeon
GGTCTAATAGATTATCATAATTTCTACTGTTGTAGATAAAAGCCTTACAGGTTAAAGGATTTGTACGTCTAATAGATTATCATAATTTCTACTGTTGTAGATCATAGTTATCACAATCTCTCTTCAATGCTGTCTAATAGATTATCATAATTTCTACTGTTGTAGATTAGCCTCCCACCAATCGCCTATCTATCCGTCTAATAGATTATCATAATTTCTACTGTTGTAGATGAATAATCTCAGTAACTTCATCATCAGAAGTCTAATAGATTATCATAATTTCTACTGTTGTAGATACATAAAGCTTAAGTGGTACCAGCCCCCCAAAGTCTAATAGATTATCATAATTTCTACTGTTGTAGATAATGAATTAAACATCCGTTCAACAAAAGAAGTCTAATAGATTATCATAATTTCTACTGTTGTAGATACAAGCACTTATAAATGACTGGCACTTGAGCGTCTAATAGATTATCATAATTTCTACTGTTGTAGATAGCACATCTACCACCTTGCCTCGTAAAACTGTCTAATAGATTATCATAATTTCTACTGTTGTAGATTAGTTGCTGCTGTCAACCCTGCACCTGATGTCTAATAGATTATCATAATTTCTACTGTTGTAGATAGCACAAAGGGCTTGAGAAAAAACTTGAAAGTCTAATAGATTATCATAATTTCTACTGTTGTAGATTTGTGCCACCCTACAAGCCTGTTTATTACGTCTAATAGATTATCATAATTTCTACTGTTGTAGATGTATGCAGAGCCGGACACGTCCAGGGGGTCTAATAGATTATCATAATTTCTACTGTTGTAGATAAATCGTATTCCATCTTTATTCCTCCTATAGGTCTAATAGATTATCATAATTTCTACTGTTGTAGATGATGTCGAACTTTCTGAAGCTTTGGAAGAAGTCTAATAGATTATCATAATTTCTACTGTTGTAGATCTTTCTTCAAATATGCAAGCACTTGGTCCTGTCTAATAGATTATCATAATTTCTACTGTTGTAGATGCATTTACACCCGGATGATAATTTTTAGTCTAATAGATTATCATAATTTCTACTGTTGTAGATCCAATTGTGACCTTTCCCGAATTATGGCACGTCTAATAGATTATCATAATTTCTACTGTTGTAGATTTAACCAGTACCCCTGTAATGTGGTCTCCTGGGTCTAATAGATTATCATAATTTCTACTGTTGTAGATACATTCAAGGATCACTTCGTTGTATTTGAAGTCTAATAGATTATCATAATTTCTACTGTTGTAGATTTAATCAGAATAAAACTCATTTTTTTGCGGTCTAATAGATTATCATAATTTCTACTGTTGTAGATTTAACCAACCGCTTAAGGATTCATTCAATGTCTAATAGATTATCATAATTTCTACTGTTGTAGATCGGGGCATTACTCGCCATCCTGGTGTTTGCCGTCTAATAGATTATCATAATTTCTACTGTTGTAGATATCATCATAATATTGATCTTTGGGTAGTCTAATAGATTATCATAATTTCTACTGTTGTAGATATGCAAAGGTTATGGAACTCCTCCATTACAGTCTAATAGATTATCATAATTTCTACTGTTGTAGATCAAAGGATGTTCCTTCAGGGTGTTATGCCGGTCTAATAGATTATCATAATTTCTACTGTTGTAGATTTTTTCACCTTCTTGTACCCTATCAGGCCGGTCTAATAGATTATCATAATTTCTACTGTTGTAGATTGAGTTCACCGGTGGAGTATTGGCCTTTCTTGTCTAATAGATTATCATAATTTCTACTGTTGTAGATCATGCTTTACTTCGGGTTTCACTTCTCCGTGGTCTAATAGATTATCATAATTTCTACTGTTGTAGATGTCATAGTCCATCGTTTCACCCTCGTAATTGTCTAATAGATTATCATAATTTCTACTGTTGTAGATCTATAAACACTGGGTTGTAATCCCTAACAAGGTCTAATAGATTATCATAATTTCTACTGTTGTAGATTTGCCTCGAAACTTCGTTTGAACAGCCAGGTCTAATAGATTATCATAATTTCTACTGTTGTAGATCTGTTCTCATTGTGGTTTGTCCGATTTTAAGTCTAATAGATTATCATAATTTCTACTGTTGTAGATATGCCAGATCTCCTTTCTCAAGCTTTGCAGGGTCTAATAGATTATCATAATTTCTACTGTTGTAGATGCAATTGGTCTTTCTATCAATTGCAGAGTGTCTAATAGATTATCATAATTTCTACTGTTGTAGATTTCTAACCAACTAGGTCGAATGTGGCAGGTCTAATAGATTATCATAATTTCTACTGTTGTAGATTTACAACTTCCATTTTTCCGCAAATGGTGGTCTAATAGATTATCATAATTTCTACTGTTGTAGATCTGATGAGACGAAAATCCCTGTCTTCCGGAGTCTAATAGATTATCATAATTTCTACTGTTGTAGATATCTCTTCCTTTTCATCTTCGGTTGGGTCGTCGTCTAATAGATTATCATAATTTCTACTGTTGTAGATTTGATACTGGAGGTGGTGCATATAAACAAGTCTAATAGATTATCATAATTTCTACTGTTGTAGATCTTTTGCATTGATGCAAGGGCGTGTTCTTTGGTCTAATAGATTATCATAATTTCTACTGTTGTAGATCGAGAGCCTGATTAATCAACTTGAAGCGCAGGTCTAATAGATTATCATAATTTCTACTGTTGTAGATTTATTCTCATGTTGTGTGAATTCTTCGGAGTCTAATAGATTATCATAATTTCTACTGTTGTAGATATAGGCTATTTCAATGACGGCCAGTTTATGAGTCTAATAGATTATCATAATTTCTACTGTTGTAGATATAAAATTTAGTTCCATCTGATTTAAAAGTCTAATAGATTATCATAATTTCTACTGTTGTAGATTGTTGCCGGGCATTGAAGGGGATGGTCATGTCTAATAGATTATCATAATTTCTACTGTTGTAGATGAATATCCTGTTCCTGATACCAGCAGTCTAATAGATTATCATAATTTCTACTGTTGTAGATATCAGTTATACCTCCTTCTTGTCGCATCATGTCTAATAGATTATCATAATTTCTACTGTTGTAGATTTATATTCGCTAATCATCAATCGTTTTAAAGTCTAATAGATTATCATAATTTCTACTGTTGTAGATAACTCAATGAAGATGATGATTAGAGGTGGTCTAATAGATTATCATAATTTCTACTGTTGTAGATTGTAGAGATCGTAGTTTGGTGTAATCTCAGTGTCTAATAGATTATCATAATTTCTACTGTTGTAGATA
>CAYYOI010000014.1:22688-33769 GCA_964473285.1 uncultured Methanosarcinales archaeon
TGTCTAATAGATTATCATAATTTCTACTGTTGTAGATATAGGCTCCTTTTGGCAGGTGCCGGAGTAGTCTAATAGATTATCATAATTTCTACTGTTGTAGATCAGGTAATGCGGTGGTGTCAAGGTTCATGGTCTAATAGATTATCATAATTTCTACTATTGTAGATATAACCTGTTCTCTTGTGAGTCTATACCCAGTCTAATAGATTATCATAATTTCTACTATTGTAGATAGCGAAATCTTCATGTACGCCGCCTTCAAGGTCTAATAGATTATCATAATTTCTACTATTGTAGATAGTTTAAACTAAAGTCTGCCGCAAACAAAGGTCTAATAGATTATCATAATTTCTACTATTGTAGATAAGTTCCTTTTCCCACATTTTAATAACTGTCTAATAGATTATCATAATTTCTACTATTGTAGATAGATATGTTTCATGTATCTTTGTTTCTTTGTCTAATAGATTATCATAATTTCTACTGTTGTATTGTTCATAAGGTTCTAAGTGCCTTCCTAGTATGGAGAACTGAATACACTGACCCATGAACTACAGAAATATTAATAAATTGGGGGTATGTAGGTGTTCTATGGATGATAATACGACCATTTTGGAGTTAAAGGACAAAGTCAGAGAATTCTGTGAGGCCCGTGATTGGGATCAATTCCACAATGCAAAGGAACTTAGTATTGGTATCGTGACTGAAGCTTCTGAGTTGTTGCAGCATTTCCGGTTTAAGACGGAGGAACAGGTAGATCAACTACTTCATGATAAGCCACAAGAACTTCAAGAGGAAATAGCAGATGTATTATATTTTGTATTGCGTCTTGCACAAATGTATAATGTGGATCTTTCATCTGACCTTATAAAGAAAATCGAAAAAAATGATCAGAAATACCCTGTCGATAAAGTCAAAGGCAATAACAAAAAGTATTCGGAGTACAAATGACCCATAGAACAATAATCTACGATGCAAGTACGCAAGAATTCTGTGATGATGTAAAAACTAACCGTATTACAGATATCATGAAAGATAACTTTGAGAAATATTTTGGTCGTTCTGTCCAGGATTCTGAGTTTCATTCCTGGCATAATTCATTGCAGTATGTAAAAAATGTTATTGAGCTTGGTAAGCTTAAAGATAACAAGAAATAAAATACTTAACAAGGTGGCTAATATGGGAAACATCAAATCAATACAAAAGGATTGCATCAAAGGAAAGATTGGAATGCTTGAAGCGATCTCATTGATAGATACTCAAATCGGAGGCATTACGGGTGTGGATTTTAAGACTGGCCTGAATTTTAAATTGAAAAATCACAATGGGATCTATGCATTGCCATACGAGGGATTTTCAAAGAAGGAGATGCAAAAGGTTCAAGATATGGCAGTTATGTCATACAAAAAGGCACAGGATAATGGAAGCCAATTTCCAGGGGAAGTGCATATATCCAGGCAGGCTTCTACTTGCCATCATATGGACGGAATCTATGATATAATGAATAAATACATGCACTGAAGTGGTTTTGAACAACTCCTACATGGATTACTTCGATTGGGCTTAATGAGTTCATCCGTGCTTTGCCAAGTTTACTTTTTTTCTCAAATTTTTTTGTTTCACTCCTAAAACTTCTCTAACTCTATATTATTCAAAAGCAGCCCAAAAACATATAAATCAATATAAGTTAAATCAAGAGATGGTAAATATTGAAATTAAAGCAAAATCAAATAATCAAGATAAAATTAGGGAAATCCTAAAATCTAGAAATGCAGACTTTAAAGGAACTGATCATCAAATTGATACTTATTTTAAGGTTAATTTTGGAAGATTGAAGTTAAGAGAAGGTAATATTGAGAATAAATTAATTCATTATAATCGCGAAGATAAAGAAGGACCAAAACTATCAGAGATTATTCTTTTCAAATCAAATCCTGATTCAACATTGAAAGAATTATTAACAAAGGCACTGGGAATTTTAGTTGTTGTTGATAAGCAGAGAGAAATATATTTTGTAGATAATGTAAAATTTCATATTGATAAGGTTAAAGAATTGGGCACATTTATTGAAATAGAAGCAATAGAAAATAATTCAATTGGAAAAGAAAAATTACTTGAACAATGTCAATTTTATCTTGATTTATTTCAAATCTCAAAAGAAGATTTAATTTCTGTTTCATATAGCGATTTATTATTAGAAAAATAAAAGTTGAGCTGTACTGAGCCTACTACTTAGTCTTCGGCTTTTTTCTTGCAGAAAGAACACATAATATTCAAAAAAGTGATAGATCAAACACAGTTGGTATATACCCCTTTCTTATAGTTTTTGATTAATGTCCTGCTTATCGTAATATACACTTGGAAACAAAACCCTTAAAATTGTTACTTGTTAATAGTTATAAAATGAGTATTGACAACAAAGTTGCAAAAGCTATTATCATTGGTACAATCAGTCTGGATAGTCTGGTAACTAATCCTAATTTTGAAGCAAGGGATTTTGCTAACCCTCATATGTACTTTGAAAAGTTAACATATGATCGTGAGTATAATAACAGTGGTCTGGTTTATGGGGGGTAGTGCTATGGCTTTATATGGTACTGCTGCAAGTGGATTGTATAGTTTGCTTGCAGGAAGAAAGGATTAGCTATTCATTTACAAATTGAAAGTTTAAAAACTATTAAGGGCTAGAACTCTTAAGTTCTTAAATGAGGATTAATTGTCCCTAGACAGTAATAACTTTTCCAAAAGATTTATAAAGGAAAGTCTGTTATCCAGGGGTATGTACCAATCAGATGGCACTTTAACTCACATGCACTTTCGTATTATGAAGGCTCTGGCTAGGGTCAATGCTTGTTTTCTGAAAGAAGAAAAAGCAGTGGATTTCACCGAGAGAATCAATCTATCATATGAAAAGATGACCTATTCGCAGGACAACCTTAACTATATTCTTGGAGATTCCAAAAAAATATATGTAAAGGAGAATACCTCGCACAATCTGGAAAATATCCTGAATGAATACTTAAAGCCGGAAAAGCACTTTGAAAAATCTGAATATAATCCTGATTACCAATTGCTGAAAAATTTAACCATCTACAATAACAATTATGAATTCTCCAAGGAATTTGAGAACAATTCAGAATATAAACCTAAAAAGTCATTTGAAGAGATTATACAGTCAAACTATTACATGGGAAATTCTCTGGGCGATGAGACTGCAGATAAGTGGGAGATGCATATGGAACTTATGCGTCAGGATAAGGTCCAATCAAGAATAGCCCCATTAAAGCAATTTCTTGACACCCTTATTAATGCTGGGGATACTGCTACTCTTGATATTGTACTTTCGGCAGTTAATACTGTCGTTGATTCCAGTCCAAGGAGGATCGATGACCTGGTAAGCCTGATGACAACAATGGATGCGGAATTGGCTACAAAGGTATCTGACGCGGCGCTTTCTTACACGGGACTTGTAGAGAGAAATAATAGTGGTTATTTCCTGGGGAACTCCAGTACTAAGGATTTTTATGATACTGCTTCATCTCTTGTCCAATCTGTTGAAACTGAAGAATTCTCCTGGTGGATTGATGAAGTGGCTAAACTTGCAAAAGCAGGAGACTTTACAGGAGCTAAAATGCTTGCCAATGAGTCTATTAATGCAGTTGAAGCATATAGGCTTATGGGGTTAGAATTCAGTAACCTGATCCAAGATTACCAAACCGCAGGATCGTGTGTTCTTAAGGCAAAAGATTTTATGGATGCATTTGATGATATACCCCAAGCCAATGAATTGTATCAAAGACTAATCGGGAATGGTAGATTGGCCTCATTTATTGATTCTGGCATCCAAGGGAATGTGATATCAATTTTGTTTGATAAATATCGCAATGGAGGTACTGACGATTATCTGGAAGCAATTGATGAGCTAGTTGATGTCCATGCAAATCTGAAAGCGCATAAGATGCAAGGCAACATTGTTGCTCATAGGTTGAAAGGTATAAATCGAGCGCGAAACCTTACACAGCTTATGAATTCGATCCAGCATGTGAGATCATCAGTTGAGGACTATGTGGATTTCTCTCAAAGGCAGCAAAAGAAGGATCCGCAGGAGTTTAGTGATTCCAACCTGCAGAGCGCATTATTTCTTTATGAGGATACATTGGGAAAAACCTATCGAGCTTTTAAGCAGGATGCTGAGAAATTCGGCCTTTATTTGCAAAGGTTTCCGAGACTAAGGGATAAACTTGATGTATTTGGTGAAGAAAAGGTCAAAAAGATCCTCAATCAGGTGATCAAGCTTAATAACAGGGATCTCATTGACCTGATGGAAACCCCTAATGATGAAAGGCCTTATCTGGAAGAGCTTGCATCACGCTTAGATAACTCTAATGCTGCAGTTACTGTCAAGGTCCTTGGAGAATTTTACCGGACGTATAGTTTTCTTGTGAATGCTGATGATAAGAAACAAATCCAGGCTGCATTTGAAGGGGATGCCTGCAAACCTGATTTGATAATCAAGAATCTGCAGGAAGTGCGGGAGGCATATTACCCAAGGGTTATCGGTTCAGATCTTGATATCCCAGAGTCCTTGGGACAGGCAATGGATAACATCACTGTGGCTTATTTCAAGAATACCGGAGGGATCAATATATAACCTGCTTTGCGCGCGATCGCCCGCAGCAGCATAAAGAATGGTCCTGAAAAGACATTTGAGATTCTTAATAACTTCAGGGGTAATCGTGATCTGATTGCACGACTTGGGGAAGAAGGGACTGATATCGATACCTATCAAAGCGGAATACACAGAACATATCATATATCCACGGACGGCAAGGCAAAAGAGCGTGCAGAGGAGCAATTGAACAATGAGTTAGATGCAATCTATCAAAGGCTGGCACTTGTTGTGGATGATGAGGTAATATCGACATTCAAGGCAATTGAAGAAGAGGAGCAGCTTGATGTCATCGGGAAATTTGTAGGGAATTGTGAGTTCCAATATGAGGATTTGCGTGAGGAGCTCAAAGGGCATATACAAAAAGCCCGAAGCCTGAAAGGACGGCTGCCACATATCGAAAACCAGGAGTACTCAGCAGATGTGGATTTTTACGTCAGTACAGATCCGTTAGAAAGTCTTCATTGTGGACAATATTTTGGCTCCTGCCTGAGCCTTTCCAAGCAAACCGGAGCTACCAATGGATGGGCAGCTGTTGTGCAGACGATGAATGCTAACATGAATGTGATCTATGCAAATTCTGATGGTAAATATATCGGAAGAAACCGTACTGTATTGACAGATGAAGGGATAATGTGCACGAAATTTTATCAGAAAGGGTCTCTTCCTCTTGTGGATAGCTGGTTTGATTATCTGAGTGAATATGCCGATGCCTGCGGACAGGATGTATTATTGCCTGATACATTTGTCAAGGATAGCATAAAGAGTCGCCTGGATGAGATGGTTGAGGAGGGAAGTGCCCGCTATGTCACGGAAATGACTGTTTCGTTTGATACACCTGTGTTACCGAAATTTTATGGAGATGGCCTGGATCTGAAAGAAAGGGATGGAAGATATACTGCGACATTTGATGGTTATGTCCTGGAGGGTGCATAATGATTATAGCTTCAAGCGCTCCTCAGCCAAGAAGTGATCGTTTCTTACAGCAAGCTGCATATGAAAGGGGAGTGGAATGTCATTTAGTGGATCCAAAGAAGCTTTCTTATGAGTTTTCTGATGCACTTTTTGTTTATGAGGATTCACAAAGGATTGAAGATGATTTCGTGCTTATCCGCAAAACACGGGGAGCTGAGCTTGAATGCTATCAATTCGCAAGAGCAATGGAGATGAAAGGCTCCAGGGTAGTCGATCGGCCCGAAGCATTACTGTATGCAACGGATAAGCTTGTTCCTCAGCTGGAAAGGATGCAATGTGGATATTATCCTAAGACCATGTTTATAAAGAATGATTCTCTTGATACTGTGATTGAAAGAATCGGGTTTCCAATGTTTGCAAAGCCGGTGAATGGTACCCGTCAGCAGGGCACTGCATTATTGAAATCTGTGGAGCAACTGCGGGATTATACAGCAAACAATGAAAGTGCAATATTTCAGGGATACCTGGACATCGAATCACTTTATCGAGTTTATACAATCGGTGGAAAAGCTGTAGGAAGCATGTATTGCGCGTCCTCAAAGAACGGGCATGTGACTCCACGAAAGGCAATGTCAATTGCAGAAGAGATTGCACAAGTGATTCCATATGAGATTGTAGGCTGGGATATCGCACGCATCGGGATGGATGAGTACAAGGTGTTGGAAGCGAACCGAAACCCTAATATCCTGCCATCTAATGAAGAATATGATCTCGCAGGCAAGATAGTGGATTATTGTCTGGGAAAGCATGAGTTTGGTGAGGATTGTTCTGATCCTTTAGCTAAGAAATCTGGATTCAAAATTTTATTTGGATTATTAGGAAAGCTATCATTCTGAAAAAAAGAGAGCGTCACAGCTTTTACGGGAGAATTAGATACCTTTATAGACGTACAAAGTTTTGATTATGAAAGAAAAAAGAGGAATACTATTCAATATCAAACTGCTGAAGTATTACAAGTAAAGCAAAAACCTCATTAGGAAGAGCAAAAGAATTCGTATTTGAAATGGAAACTTTTCTTAATGACGAATGAATTATTGTCGTTACATAAAAAGGGTATTAGAAGAAGGAACCTCATGCGGTGAGTCAGATGCTTGACTCCGGTAAGTTCACATTTGTTTTCCTGAATCTATTTCAACGGTGTATGCAGGATGGGACTCTATTTTATTGAGGGCATCAGTGATTCCGGAAAGATGACACAAGGAATATATTGATTGATATCTAATTGGGTAATTCTCTTGGATTCAATTTTTTTGAACATTAGCATAGGCCTTTACGAATGATATTCTCAGAATATGAACCACTGGACTTTTGCTCATAAGGTTTAAAGACTAGTTCTTTAATTGTTCAGAGTGTGATAGTAAAAAGAAGTACTGGTATCTGATATTACTAAAAAAGCAACTTTGTGCACTATGTCTGAAACTGAAAAATTAGAATATAAGGAATCGCTTACACAGTTGAAAAGAGCAGTCATTTCAATAGTTGCTATTCTTAACAAGCATAATAAAGGAAAACTGATTTTTGGAGTTAGAGACAATGGTAAAGTTTTAGGGGTTAGTATTGGAAAGACAACTTTAAGGGATATCTCTAAAACAATTTCAGATCATATTGAACCAAAAATCTATCCGGAAATCAAAGCAGAAGTGATAGATGGGAAAAAATGTGTAAGCTTAAGTTTCTCAGGAGATGATGTACCGTATTTTGCTTATGGTAAGGCTTATAAGAGAGTTAGTGATGAGGATAAATTATTGGCCAAAGCAGAGCTTGAGAAAATGATTCTTTCAAAGAAAAGAGTTGTTTGGGATTCTAAGGTTAATAATGTTCACTTGAAGGATATATCTGATAGAAAATTAAGAGATTATGTTAAAGAAATCGGTTTAGAATATACTTCCAAAAGGGAAGTTTTGGAAAAGTTAGGTCTATTTAAGAACGAGAAATTGACTAATGCATGTATTCTTTTATTCGGAAAGGATATCACGAAACATTTTCGGTTGTTGAATCTGCGTTGTGCAGTCTTTTCAGGAAATGATAAGTCTTCATCTTTTATAGACATGAAAGATTTTAATGGTGATTTATTTGAATTGGTTGAGTTAGCACAGCAGTATATCTTGCAGCATATAAACATTGGAATGAGAGTTGAAGGGCTACGGAGAGTTGATGTTCCTGAGATTGATATGGGAGCAATTAGAGAAGCAATTATTAATGCATTTTGTCACAGGGATTATACGATCAATCAAGAGATTCAAATTGCCATTTTTAGAGATAGGGTAGAAATATTAAGTCCAGGAGGGTTAATCGGAGGACTAAAGATTAGGGATATTCTATCAAAGAAGCTTTCTAAAAGGAGAAATGAGTTGATTGCAGATATTTTTCATAGGATTCATTATATTGAAAAGTGGGGTACTGGCATTAGTAAAATTAGAGAGTTGGAACCAGAAACCAAGTTTGAAGAGTTTGCAGATTTTTTCATGGTGACTTTTGAGAGGAAAAGTGTCCCCAAGAAACTTATAAAAAAACACCCATTAAAACACCCATTAAAACACCCATTAAAAAATTTATATGATTTAATTGATGAGAATCCAGGAATTAATAGAGAACAATTATCTGATTTAACAGGTAGTTCTATCAATACTTTAAAGGATCAAATAAAAAAATTAATTGATGCAGATTTAATTGAAAGAAGAGGAAGTAAAAAAATAGGCGGGTATTTTGTGAAATAATACTCCTAATTTAAAAAGGCTGTTAAAAAGGGTAGGTTCAGATAAAGGTGGGCATTGGGAGGTAACTGACCAGCTGCAAATTACTCTAAGGCCTCATTAAACAGCGGCTTGAAATCACCAAGGTCAAGATCCTTTACTATTTTTCTTCCTCTAGGTGAAAGCCGATCATACATGAAGCGTATCTTTTTGATGGTCTTTTTTTTTCCACGATTATTGTAATACCAGGAAAGAGTATCCTTGAAGAAAGCGATGCTGTCTGCTTCCATGAGAACATCTGAATCAGGGGTGCCCCCCACTTCGTGGCGCGATACGATATCATGGACTGTGTTTATCATATATTCAGTGAAATTGTGCTTTCGCATGAGGTCAGTTAGAATTTCAGCGGAACGTTTGGCATGGGCTTCTTTGTATTCATCATAACTTGCATAGTTTTCTGCCTTAACCCGCTCCGGGACACAGCGATCGATGTCATGGCCAAGGGCTGCTATCTGCAGGGCCTCTGAGGCCTTGGGTTTTAGTTGAAGAACAAGTTCATGCACGAGAGGGCCATGTTCCTGATCTGTTGGTGAGATTGATTGCTTGAGGAGTTCTCTGATTTCTTGGTAGATGTCCATGAAGGCTGTTGTTGGCTAGAAGTTTAAAAAAGGTTCTGTCAGGATCAAGTTCCGTCAGGGCTATATCTTATTGTAAACATTTCTACGGTGTCCTACATAAAGGACCAAAATCCGGATGTATCTTTTGTCAATATCTGAGATTACTCGATAATCTCCGACTCTCAATTTGAATTCTACCTTCAAGTTTCTCAAAATATCTAAATGGGTTCTTTTTTGTTTCTTGAAGCTTTTTGAATAATCTGGATCTTATCTGTTTGGGTAGTTTCTCCATCGATTCTATAGCCTTACTATCAAATAATAATTCGTACATTAAAGACCTAGCCTCTTCTTAGCCTCAGTTTCTGTAAGAAAATTCCCTTTTTTTATTCTTGATCTTGCCTTCTCTATTGAATCTATGACTTCTTTGCTCAGTTTCGGATTGGTTTTAGTATTCTTTGCTACGAGGATAAGCTTCCTTATCAATTCGTCATAGCTTTCATTGCGATATTCTCTAAAAAAATCCAATTCAGTCTTGGTCTCATTATGTATTTTTATTGTTGTGGATACCATAGTATACTATAGTATACCCAAGTTTATAAAATTTTGCTTTGCTATTGGATCTTGCATGTAGGTGCTTTATAACAGACCCTATAAGAATATTATTAAGATCATTTTGAAATATTTCCAACTTAGATATGTTTTAGAGTTCAAGACTTCTTTAATTTTCTAGTTCCTATTATTAACAGATTCACTGTTGCAGATATTTTTCAATTGCTTCTTTTGTGAGTGGGTCCAGCTTATCCCAGGTCAAGGCCTCTTTAGGGTCAACCCATGCGAAGGAAATATTCCTTTTGCCCAGTTTTGGCTTGAAATCCTCAACTTCAAGGACATAGCTATAACAGTGTAGGTTCTTGATCTTCCAGTAGTTTATTGGATTCAACTCTATGTGGTACAAGTCCAGCTGTCCTTTTGGGATTGTACGCAGGGCCCTTCGGAGGAACTCTATTGCAAAATTCAAGAAAACCTCGTGGTATCTGGCTTGTGAGTATAATCCACAGCTGATGTTTTACATGCCATTCTCGAAGGCATAGGGTGATTCTCTTCTTTTGAAGAGTAGTACTTTTCCATCTTTCCTTACAATCAAGTGGCAAAGGCGTCACTATAATCTCTTCTATTCATATCCTTATGCGGGTCGCGTGAATTTCTCTCAAAGATGACTCTTCGGTTATGGTACTGATGGTAATCAAGGAATCTCTTGTATTCAGCAGATCTCTCAGGCCAGACAACTTTCTTGATGTTATTGTCAGAAATCTCGATGACCTTGATTATGGTATTTTTGTTTTCCATGTACTCTTTATCTGAGAGGACCTTTGCTATTGCTATCAGTTTCTCCTTTACTTCGTTCTTAACTTGGGATTCGAAAAAGATCTCATCATTCTGAAGAAGGACTATATCTGTTATGAACTCATCAGTATCATTGAATCCGGGATGGGCATACCTCATGGTGAAGTGTCTCTTCTCTTCATCAGTGAAATTAAGTATTGACACATAGCACCTATCTTTTCTCCAGCGGTTGATCTCATGCGAAAAATCCAGATCTCCAAACTCATTCTCTCTTTTTCTTAGTACCCATTCTTTTACAGTTGATATTATGTTATCTAGAGTAAAGTTATTTGTGTTCTTTGAATTGCCGACTGTAAGAGGGGTTGTGAGTATTTTGTCCATTGGCAGTAGTGGCAGAAATTGATTCATAAAGTTTACTTCTCCTTTTATTTTCAATACTTCATGATGCGCTGTATGTAATCTTCTGTGCGGGCAACTGGATCATTATGGAGTGATTTGAAGCCTTCTAATATATTGTCCTGGTCAATAAGAATACGTGAGCCTATTTTCATGATAGTTGAGGCTTTCATAGAAGTCCACACTCTGGAATGAGCCATGTCTGGTACATAAAAAGTATTCTTTTTGATTCTCAAGAATTTCGCCTTTATAAGCGCTCAAAAGATTCTTCCGTTATCCTCTGTCTGTCGCGCCTTGTAGAATGTTCCTTGTTCCTGCAGGTATCCTGCCGGCAGAGTTTTTCTAAAAAATCTGCTTTAGGCTTCCAGCCTAAGGAAAGTTAGCAAA
>CAYYOI010000015.1:0-32152 GCA_964473285.1 uncultured Methanosarcinales archaeon
GCAAGCGCAAACAGCTATTTGCGAGTCTGCTAGAAAACGCATTCTGGACATAGCCTTTCTATGTTGTAGTTACCACAAAGGAAATATTAACCTTTATAAAAAAAGTAATCTATTTGATGAGAATGGACTCAAATCTTGTTGAGTATATAAAAAGACAGCGCAAGAAAGGTTATTCAAAAGACCAAATAAAAAATGTGTTGCTTAAGGCAGGCTATAACGAGAAAGACATAAAGCATGCAATCAGCCTCACAGATAGGCCTGTTTTTATCTTTACAGTTCTGGTTTTAATCATAATTCTCATTTTCATAATTTCTCTTGATAATCAGCCTATGAAGCCAATTGAATACGATAAAGTTGCTAAAGAATATAACAACAAATGCTGGAAATTAAAAGAATGCCAAAAGACTCTTGATATGGCAGATCAGTTGATTGAGAATGGAGGCCTTTTTTACGGCTATCTTTATAAGGGATTTGCTTATTTTGAACTAGGGGAACAAAAAAAAGCCCTTGATTTCTTTGACAAAGCTGAAGATTTTGCATCAGATACCTACCAAAAAAGATTATTATATGAAGGTAAAGGTTGGGCATATTTCAAATTATCGGACCCTTCTTGCAAAGAAAACTTCCAAAAAGCAATAGCCTTAGGTAACAATGAATTCTGGGGGCTTGGCTGGTGTCATAATAAGCTTGGCGAGTACGAGAAAGCAATCATTGCATTCAACACAGCCGAAGACATCGGAGAAAGTGCTTCATCTACAATCTCTAATGGAAAAGGGTATGCATACTATAAATTAGGTGAATACGATAATGCTATTGATTCTTTTGAGAGGGCCATGGATTCACCACTCCTTAGGTATCGCATTGAAGCCTACGATGGCCTTATCCAGATATACACAGAAAAAAAAGATTCTAGGAAGGTTAGGTATTATCTCAAAGAACGTCAGAATGCTCTATCCCAATGATTTTTGCAAGAGACATCAATTCATAAGGCCCTCTCATCTCAAAAGGATCCTGTGCAAATGATGCAACGACCTGTTTAACACCAAATTTTCTGCAGAAACGTGCATTCTGCATCATACGCCCCATTATTATGCTTCTTTTATATGCATTGCCCTGTATGATCAATCCCATATTGAAACCCACTGAAACACCCTTCTCAGCGGCAATCTTGCAAAGGACCTGGTTCAATCCTGAGTTGCGATAATGCATGAACTCCTTCATTCCCCTGTCTTCTACATTATATATAAGACTAACTCCTTTCTCTATTGCAGGCCTTGCGTCCCCTTTTATTTTGACAATATCCAGCTTATGGACAGGTATCTTTGATTCAACAGGTTTTCCATTAATCATGACCAATCCTTTGAAATCCAAGTACTCAGCCATTGAAACAAGCTCTTTTTCGTTATTATTACAGACTACAATATCAATCATATTCTCTCAAAAACCCACTTTTGTTTTTAAAGCTTTTCCAGCAATCGGCATGCTGAGCAGATATCCTGGTTTGATGGAGCCTTGCACCTCTTGCATATACCCGGACTTCCCTGATATTTCTCCTTTAGGATAGGGTAGAACAATAGGAACTGTCTTACTATATTTTTCATTGTGCCTGGATTCTTTTCCTCATAATCCCACAATAGATTCCTTACTTTCTTCCTGTATGCTTCTCTAGAGAAAGGGCAGCTTCCATAATGCACAGGAAACGAATGCTCTTTTGAGAAAGCCTTGATGTCCTTCTCCATTGTCATGAAAAAGGGTTTTACCCTTTTTGTGAACCCTTCCTGTTCACGAACACCTGAGATAGGCCCCATCCTCGCATTCAATTCCATGTTACCTCTCATCATGTTCATGAGTATGGATTGTGCACAATCATCACAATTATGTCCTGTTGCAACAACATCGTAGTTCTTTGCGAACTGGTTAAGGTAGTATCTTTTCAGTATCCCGCATATTGAGCAATATGTAAGATTAGGATGTCTTTCTTTTATCTCCTGCAGAGTAAAACCTGTCTTTTCCTTCAAAGAAACAACATGAAGCTTTACTCCAAGCCTTGAGCAAAAATCTAAGATGTTCTTTTTGTTTATATCGCTATACTCAGGGATATGCGGGTCAATTGTTACAGCCTCCACATTAAAAAATTCCTGTAGCTTGAAAAGGAGCACTGTACTATCCTTTCCCCCGCTGACAGCAACAAGCACCCTGTCATCCGGCCTTATCAAGTCATATTCTCTTATGAATTCAATGACTGATACCATTTAATCTTCTCCTCGCATTCTTCTCTTGTCAGACCTACCAATGGGTCCAGTTCAAGTTCATGGCTTCGTTCAACAGGAACATCAAACCTTCCCTGCACAACAATATCATTTTGTTCTCTGCCAATCTTTGGTCCGTAAGCAAAGCTTTCCAGTAATTCCGAGTCTTTTGTTACATTGATTGCACAACCTCTCTTCATCACAAGAAGCCCTGCCAACTCAGAGAACTTATCCTCTATTATCACCGTACATCTTCCCTGGCTTCCAACCGGAAGCCCTCCTGGCCCAGCTATCCTTTCACTGAAAACATAAGCCTTGCCAGTGAGAAGCTCAATACCTACTTCTTCATCGTATCCTTTTAGGTCTACTTTTGCACCTGTTTTTTCTACAACATAAGCACCTATTTCCCTTTCCATCTCAGCCGATGAGCCCTTTATTGTCTTGTCAACCCTTTGCACGCTAACCCTGAACCTGGTATCTTTTGAGAAATGAGCTATATGTTTCTTTACTGACTCATATATTGAGTCAATATTGCATATTGTACACGGGCTTATTGAATGGATCCCAAACACCCTCCTTAAAGCAGGAATATAAGGTGCATCTACTATGAGTCTGCTATGATCTTTCTTGACATAAGCTTCTGTTCCATGCTGTCGCAGGCAGTCTTTTATGTTTACAACTAACTGGTTTTCAAAAACAGGCCTGTTCTTTCCTTTAAGAGCAATCTCTCCATACCTTATGATCATGTTAGAAAAGAAATCTACCTGATATTTAAATTGATGTAAGAAAATTCTTTGCTTCAGTCAGGAGAGTCTTATCCTCTGTTGCGAGTTTTTCCACAGCCCTGTCATATAAGGACCATAAGTAATTTGTATAATGCTCCTTTGCAAGGGTGATTGGTGTATTCATGCTTGTCTGGACAACATATGTATCCAGTTGATACTGTACATCATTACTTGTGACATCAAGAAGCATATTGTGTACGATCTTGTATTGCCTGATTCCACCTACTTGCCAAAGCAAGCTTTGTACTCTCTCTTTTCCTTCTTCCCCTTCCTTCATTAGTGTCTTTGGAAGGACCCATTCTTTTGCCGTCTGAAATATTAGAAAATAGTAATCAGACGCTGCATCATCATAGGTTACCACTACGATTGCTTTCTTTGCATCCATTCCAAAAACTAGTCCGGGTGTTGTATTTAAACTTTTGTATTAAGGGTAGAGATACACCCTCTCAGAAGAGATGACATTTGGTGTTATGAATTCAGTGAGTGTAGGAGTTCCTATCTTAGGGATGAAATTGATTGGTGCATTTCCATCTTCTCATATGTCACGGGGTGCTTCATAATATATTTTGACGACATCTCCTCTTTGCAGGTTACCGGCAAAATGATTTGATCCCGTCTGAAGATACTGCGCAGCATACACTCTTGTTCCTGCTTTTTCTGGTACAAGAGTAACTGATATAACATTATCATTGTCACAGTCCCCATCAACCGACTTCAGTATATTGTTGTCCCCCATAATGGAATTGAATTGGTGAGCAGTACAGTTTCCAAGAGCTAGATCAGTAGAGTTGGACAGGTTCAAGAAAACCATTGCCCCCTCCAATCCTCCGGACACCATATCCTCATGACCGTCGGATTCGTAGTCATTATCAAGAACCTCGAAAACCCCCTATTTCCTCTCCAGAATCTCTATGTTCCATATCCTGTATCCGTCTTTGCTGTTCTCGTATGTTGCATTAGTTCCAGCGTATTGCAATGTTGCTGTCCTGTCATATGTATGAATTGTAATAAGTGCTTGGCCAAGCTTCAAAGGATTAGACCCAGGCGCAAGCTTTACTATCTGGGTCATCTCAGTAATTTTTCAATCTCTTCCATCGCTTCCGGAAACCTCAACAACCCTTACATTGGTTGATATTTGGCTCTTAGCCTGGTCTCCTGTCGTTAACGCTTTCTCCTGTAAGCTTCCTGAGGTCTGGATAAGGACTCCTGCAGCGATCGTAGCAACCAAAAGTAAGGCTATAAAAATGATAAGGGTACCATTCCCCTCTCTCCTTTATTTGAATCCATTGAAACAATATACATTCTCATATATCAATCCCTTGTTAGCTATATCTAAATATAAATAATATATAACTATTTTTTTTCTGGATTTTTAAACCAAAAGGTTTAAAGGGCAATAAAACTCAAAAATAAATATGGAAGTGCAACTATTGTTTAGGCTTTTATGAATTGTTCTGGGTTGTACAATAGGATTCTTCTCATTTTGCGTATATCAGGGAACACAAGGTTCCACCAGAGGATGGAGCTACATCATCGGTGGATTCATGCTCTGTATTTTGGCAATTGTTCAGACCATTGGTCAGCTTTTTTTCCATGCTCCTAACATAAAGATATTGTCCGGCATCCTTTTCGGGATTATTGCAATCTTACTTCCCATAGGTTTTGTCTCTCTATGCCGTGCTTTTAAGATCAATCTTCCGGATATTCTTTCAAATCGTAACTTACTGATAATTTTTGGGCTTTACTGGATCATCATGCTTGGAATCAACTTAATGTTACCTTTCAATAACTTATTGATGGAAATTTCAGGAATCGCACATCTGGCATTGACCTTCATGTTTATCATTGGAGCCATATCTCCCTCTTATAAATTATGGCAGACCTCAGGCAACTGGATATGGTTTTTACTCTTGCTTTTTGTAGTGATTATTGCAATATCCCTTATTCCATACAAAAGCGGTTGCTGCAATGGCAATTTCGCTGAAGAACCTGTATGCTCTTCAGTAAAACTTGATTATGCTGAGGTAATTCCCCTTCCCTGTAATGCATCGATTCTTGCGTTCTCGCAATATTATCATATACCTCTTCTTGTGGGTATAATATTGTGTCTTGGGGCTTTCTACGGTCTCTGGAAAAAGCTTGCCTGACCACAATCCTATTAAATGCATTCTATTTCTCTTATCTCATGTACCAAATAACAAATCAGGATGGTAAAGCAAGGATTGGGATTATAGAGACCCCTCATGGAAAGATCAATACCCCTTTCTACATGCCTGTTGCAACCAAAGGTGCAGTCAAGTTCATTGAATGTGATGAGGCAAAAGCCCTTGGTACACAATGCCTGATTTCAAATGCACTTATCAATTACTTTCGTCCAGGTCTCGAGATCCTGGAAAAATTTGGAGGCCTCCACAATTTCATGTCCTGGCAAAAACCACTCACTACTGACAGTGGCGGGTTTCAGCTTCTCTCGGATAATTTCCTTGTGAGGACTGAGAAAAAAGGAGCAGTTTTTCGTGATCCATTCACAGGCAAAAAAAAGCTAATCACACCCAAAAAACTCATGCAGATACAGCAAGCTATAGGCTCTGATATAGCCATGGTGATCGATGACGTTCCCCGGCATGATGTGAGCTATGATTCTGCCTTTCGTTCAATGAAGAATACTCACGAATGGGCCAGAGAATGTGTCAAAGTACGTAATAAAGGCCAATTGCTTTTCGGTATTGCCCAAGGTGGTATGTTCAAGGACCTTCGTAAGCATTCAGCCCAATATATCTCCTCCCTTGGTTTTGATGGCATTGCACTCGGAGGCCTTGCAATAGGTGAACCCATACATACAATGAAGGATATAATCAACTTTACCATAGATTTTCTTCCAGAAGAAAAACCACGTTACCTCATGGGTGTTGGATCCCCTCTTGACATGCTTGAAGCGATCAGATGCGGTGTGGATATGTTTGACAGCACGTTTCCTACAGCAAATGCCCGTCACAATACAGCCTTTACATTCAAAGGCCCTCTTAAGATCAAAAGATTCAGGGATGATAGTAACCCTATTGAACCAGGTTGTGATTGCAAGACATGCAAAAACTACTCACGGGCGTTTGTCCACCACCTCATGAGAACCCAGGAACCTGTTGGAAAGAAACTCATGACCTATCATAACCTTTACTTCATGCACAAGATACTGGAAGAAGCTCGCAAGGCAATAGAAGAAAAAAGGTTTGAATCCTTCTATTCTGATTTCTGCGCATCATATAAATAAGACTCAAAAGTAGCTAGGAACGCCTTGAAATCCTCTTTTTTCACAACACATCCGCAGGCATGCTCATGCCCTCCCCCATAACCCTCGATATCATTGAGTGTTGTTTCGATTATTGTATTGATTATGATATTATCTCCTGACCTTAGGCTGCATTTCATCTCACCGTTATTCTCCCTTGCGATAATTATCACCTTCTCAGGATAATTGAACAAAAGCTCATTTGCAAGCTCTCCAGTAAAGGAAGTATTTGACGCAGGATACTCATAAAGTATTATCCTTGAATCATTTGCCCTTGAGAGCGCATCAGAAAGAAGTTCCTTGTATTCCTTCTCATATTTCATGAATTTCTTGTAAAGGAATTTTCCTTGAGGTGTTGTTTGCTCTAGAATCTCGTATGGGTCATCTATCCTGCTCAAAACTTTAACGTATTTCATAGCCTCATTTGCAGTGCCTTTCAATACAAAATTGAATATCCTTGCCATCTTTCCTATTTCAGATGTAAACAAAGCCTCAGGAGGTGTCTTTACCTCAGCCGATAATAGATTAGGATATTCCTGTGAGAATTTTTCTTTGAGACTTAAATCCCAGTCACCAACAATCCCTGCCATTGCTATCCACATATCCTTCCTTACAACCTGATAACACAAGTAAGATGCAGGACAGCTTTTCCCCCTGTTTCTTGGATTGAAATAATTGATTCCCTTTCTCTCATAAGGTCCATGGTGGTCTACCCAAAAGATTGGAACTGAAACACTGTCAATGAATTCTTGTTCCACTTGTGCAATATCAAGCACGAAAATCTTGTCAGGCCCGTATTCCTTGACAAGTTTAAGATATTTCTCATTGATTACAGGGTGGCTCTTTATGACAACACCTTTTCCCTCACCAACCCTTCTGTAAAAAAGTAGGAAAGATGCTAGTCCATCAGAATCATCATGGAAAAAATACATAGGTCTTTTTGCTGAATCTAATTCCTGGTCAAGTCTTTTTATCTCTTCTTCTGTTAATCCCATCATGGATGAGAAAGGAAGTCCCTTTTTAACTTTTACTCTATGAATTTTCTGATTTCAACAGAATCAGCAATATTTGTTGTGTATCCGTATCTTAACTGGAAGTTGATTGTTGTCTTATAGTTTCCCGCTTCAACAGATACTCCTCCAGGCAATCTGCAGAAAGTAGTAGCTTTCCCATCACGCAACTTTACAGGATTAGGCTCACAGTCCATGTTATGACCAGAAAGCTGAGCAACAGAAATTTCCACATCATTGAAATCCTTGTGTGAAAAGCTTTCTGAAGTGCATGCTTTTTCTGTTTTTCCTGAGTTTATGATTTGACCATCACCAACGTTTTTTATGGTAAGCTTATATTCTGGAGTTATGGTTGAGCTGTCATGAGCAAGCATCTGTGGCTTTATCTCTGTTATTGCAACAGGAGCCCCTGTCCCGCTGGAAGTCAAAGTTTCGATCTCACAGGATTTTTTTCTGTCTGTAGTCTCAAATATATTGCTGTCTATACAGGTGCTTTCAGAGAATAAGGTATTGTAGTTGTAGCAAAGATTAATTGAGAGTAAGCTTGTCTGGGTCTCAACCATATCTTTGAGCTCTTTTGATTTCATCTGGATTACAGCTCTCTTTTTTTCACCTTCAGGATTTGTCTGATCCTTTCCCCTCAGTGACAAGGTTCCAAACTTCGTGGTTTTGGTATTTATATCATTCCATTCAAGAACATCAATAAATTCATCCTCGACAATTAAAGAGATGTATGATTCATTAACATCGCTTGCACCCCTATTCTCTATAATAAATCCTACTGGAAAATTCTGCTTTTGCATCACTTGGTCCGGTGGAGAATCTCTTGCAAATTCCATGATGATCCCTTCAGAGCCTTTATAGATGTCTCTTTCATAGGTTCTATCTTCACCCTGCTGACAGGCAACAATAAAAATTACAATTCCTATCAACAATAATTTTTTCATTGTGTACATATTGGGGTAAAGTCTCCTTCATTATCAATATGACAGTCTTGAGCACTATATTCACAGCAACTTATTAAGCACTCAGAACAATTCTTATCACATTCTTCTGGAACATATGTGAATAACATATCAAATTCCTTTTGTCCATTATCTTTAGTGACAGTTAAAGGTACAGTATATTGACCACAATCAACATGTTCATTATTCCTGAAAAAAGTAAATGGGTTTTTGCTTCCATCATTCCCAATTTCATTTGTGGAATCAGGGAAATAACTGAAATCTCCTTGAAAATAATCGGTGAAATCTACCTTTGTCCCTGAACTGCTGCTGTCTCCTGTTACCTTGAATTCTAAAGGTTTATTTGGCGTAAGTTCACTAATATCCTCTTCACCCTCTTCACCCTCATCTCCTTCTTCACCAAGCAATGCTTCCCTATCCTCTATGCATCTTGCATCATCCCATCTGCACGAACCCTCTCCAACAGTAATATCTACTGCGTCTGTAGTAGTTTGCGCAAGGTCATTGACAGAAACATCAATGACACAGCTCCCATTCTTTAGCCCGGTGCAATTCATAAACTGATTGTCCTTTATTGAGCAGCTGGCAACATCACAATCATCAGTAAGGCTATAATACAGGTAGACATCATTTGTCTCCTCATCATCAGAGACCTTATTAAGATCAACAATCTCAGTTCCACCTATATCAAGGAAAAGATGCGGTATGTCCAGTTCAGGCTCAGTCTTCGCAGTTTCTTTCTCAAGTTCTGCCATATGCTTGCTTTTTGTAAGCCTAATTGATGTCTTTTCAGTTATTGTGTAATTGTAATCTATTCCTGCCCTGAAATATCTTATTGATAGAGGACTCTCGCCAAGTATGGCTTTGATATCATTTTCTTCAATCATCAGTGGACATCTGATAGTCTGGCGTTCTTTGAAAGGAGGCAACTCATTTTCCAGATTGCATTCTACCGGATCAGTTCCAGTGCATGAGAATTCATATTCCCCGGAACAGTTTCCATCAAGAGAGATGTATGATGGAAGGGTTAATCTCACGTTCTCTATATTATTGACTTCACCATTCCAGTCATTTGTGAATGTGACTCCAAGTATAAGCTGCGTATCCTTTTCATCAACCTGTATAAGTGTGTCCCGCAAGGAGATTCCAATCATTATAGGCCCATTGGTGTATATCGTTTTAGGCTCTTTGTCTTCAATCCCGTAATTCTCCAGTGGATCTAGGTCCTCTACCCTCAATGCACTGTATTTTGTCCTGTCCATGAAATATATCTTCTGATAGGCTTCTGTCCTGAAATTGAATGCAGCCTCAATTGTGAAATCATGTGTTCCAGGCGTATACGTGTTACTATGGAATATGCAGTCAATAGAATATATCCCGTAATCAAGTGCTTGAAATTCTTTTGGCCTTAACTCATCTGCTTCCCTTTCTTCCTCTTCCCCTTCATCTGCAATGCACCTTGTTTTAACTGTTATATTCTGATTGTCAAGTGTCTGCACTTCAATATTGCTCCATATGTTTATTGGCTCATCGATAAACTGCTCAGTATGCCCTCTTTCTATATCTGTAAGCTTTACACCAAGCTCTTTTTGCGCATTCTGGTCAATCGTTCCGGTATAGTATTCCTCCCTGTAAACCGCTGTAGTCCTGTTGTAGGTATCCCTTACAGATTCTTTCAGTAATCCCCATGAACTCATGGCGTTTGTATATGCTCCTTTTACAAAGTCAATAAAATCATTTGAAGCCGATTGGTCAATATAAGAAGACATATCCTCAGCTGCCAGGGCTTCTTGTCCTAAGCCAAACATGTACACCGTAACAACAAATCCTATTAGTATTTTGCTGGCAACACCTCTGTGCATATCAGATGTGAAATATAGTACTGCAATGAACCAAACAGGCACCATTCGCATTGGAAAAGCGGTGAGATCTGATATTGCAGATATTACAAAGAAGTCAACCACAATAAATAGGAAAAGAGTAATTTGTGCATTGAATTCATCCACTGCCTTGGGTTTGACATAGGAGAAATAAAGGTAAAGTATGAATCCCATATGGAGAAGCGCTCCCAGATTGAACCCAGAAAACATTGCTACAGTGTAGAATGCGATTTCTATCAAGGCAAAAGAGATCCATGTCCGTGTATTTCGTATATTATGGATTGCATAAAGCAAAAAAATTGTTGCAGTGACACCATTGAAAATATGCCAGATTATATCAAGAGGATCATTTGCGATAAAAAAAGAGAACTCATCCCATGCTATCCCGTCGAATTTTGTCAGGAAAAAATCACTGAGCATAAGAAGTGTTGCTATTAGAAGTGGCCAGAAAGGTTCATTGCTTTTTGAGGGATGTCTTTCTCCTCCACCCCATAACATCTGGGAACCCGGAATTCCGTTTGGTTGATCTGTTTGAGAAGGCATAGATTGTTGCATTGTCTGCTGCGCCTGCATTTGTGTTCTTATTTGATTATTCTGTTCAGCTTGTTGTTGCATTAATCTCTGAAGTCTTTGATTCTCTCTCTGAGTCTGATCCCTTTGGGCCTCATATTCCTCATTCCTTTCAGTTTCATCTTCAGACATATCTAATCAATATCCACATTAATCTGCCTTATCTCAAGGTCACTCTTAGGAACGATTCTTATAGAATTTGTGCCTGGCTCAACAAAATCATTAATATTCTTTGTATACCTGTCATCTCGTGTTTCAAACCCAGTCTCATATCCATTGACATACATGCGAGCCTCTTTTCTTTCACCGCTTTCTGTGAATTTTATCTCCAGCAGAATATCTACGGATTCCAGTTCATTAGTCTTTTTTGAATCTTCGGTGTAATCACAATCAGGATCTCCTCTTTCTCCATCGTATCCACTCACGCAATAAGTGCATGAATCATAAGTGACTGAGTCGACACAAGTATAATCCACTCCTGTTATAGGCAGATCATCGCACCAGTATTGGTTTCCTTGCTGTTCAAAACAGCAGTCCTTATCATAGTTTGCATCACATCCTGCAGGGCATCTATTATCCCTGTCATCACCACATAGTCCTTCGCATGCTTCTGGCGCCCTTCCATTCTCATCTTCATATCCTGATTTACACCTTTCACAAGTTCCTGAGTCTACATGCCCAACACACCTGTCATCAAGATATTCTGTCTTCAGGTCACACCAGTATGCTTCATCATAATATTCAAAACAACAGTCCGGATCTATATCCTCATTACAATCCTTTGGGCAGACACCATCAATTTCCCCGCACCTGTTTATATCCTCTTCTTTCTCATAAAACAACTCAGAATCCAGATCAAAGTAATATGTTGGTTCCTGAACCTCGCTGAGTTCTGTTTGGACAGTAATAAGATCTATTACATAACTTCCTTTTTCTGTAGTGAAAGACACAGTATTTTTGCCTGTATAAAGGTTTGAAGGGTTTATTGAGACCGTATTGAGTATTCCACAATCAGGCACTCCTTTGAAGATCTCTCTGTCATTGATATATGCCTTTAATAAGCCAACATGATTAGGGTTGCAGTTAGGATTAAACTTCAGGGAGGCTTTATCTATATTTTTTCCTTCTTCTGGAGGGATATAGAATGAGGTTTCACTTGAACTCATACTTTTATCAATGATTGTTCCTGTTAACCTAAGATTCTCAAAATAATATTCATTCACTGTCCAGAATTTAAGGCCAACAGAAGACACACTCAAAGTGATTGTATTTGTTCCTTCCTTTAGGATTGCAGGTTCAATCGAGACAGGCCCTACATTAAGGGATGATGCCTCATAGCCATATACTTCTTTACCATTAACAGTTATGGTGAGGCTTCCGTCATAATCCCTTAGTGTAGCACTAAGGCTCACATCTCTTATCTCGTCCTTATCAAGATTGAATGTGATAGTCTTGTCTTTTGATTCAAACCAACCACTCTTGACATAGAAATCATCACTCTCAGTAAGAACCTGGGAGTTTTCTGTTTTATAGAGCGAAAAAGAAGGGATTTCATACTCATAGGTTGAAAGTGCCTGATAATCTATCTTGCCAGGATTTACCTGGAGAATATTCTCCCCTTTGTATTCTGTCACACTTGATGGTTCAGAGGGTCCTGGACCAACTTCAGATGGGCCATCACCAAGGAGTGCATCTCTTTCATCAGGCGGTAGGAAAAGTATATAAAATATCATTAATAGTGTAAGGATTGCAATAACCATTGCAGCCTGGGAACCTGTCTCTTGCGCTTTACGGGATCTCATCATAATCGAAAAAGTTTATAAGTCCAGGGTAATGACACTATATAAATCTTTTTATTCAAGATGAAGAAACTCGCATCCCATAAAGGAGAGATGAAACTTGAGACCCAGGATCTTGAAGATATCTGGTATCTTAGCCAGGTGATAGATCCTGGAGATCATATTAGTGGCAAGACCTTTAGGAAGATCAAGCTCAGTGGTGAAGAAGAAAAGACCAGTGTGGAAAGGAAACCAATATTCCTTGAGATAAAGGTTGAGAAAGTGGAATTCTCAAACAACATTCTAAGGGTGAAAGGCACTGTCACTTCAGGCCCGGATGATGTTCCTCTGGGTTCATACCACACTTTCTCAATCGACGAAGGAACCATTTTCAAGCTGCGAAAGGAACAATGGCTAAGTTTCCAAAAAGAGAAGATAAAAGAGGCCACAGAAGGTGCCCAGACCAGGATCCTGATGGTCGTATTTGACCGTGAAGAAGCCTATTTTGCCATGCTCAAGAAATATGGCTATGAGTTCCTATCATCAATCCAAGGAAATGTTTCAAAAAAAGATTATGCTAATCAGGGAAAAGGCGATTTTTACTCAGATATAAAGAAACAGATAATTGAATATGATACTCGTTATAACCTCACCCATATTATAGTTGGAAGTCCTGCCTTCTGGAGTGAAGAGCTTACCCGGCTACTTGATACTCAGCTCAAGAAAAAGGTTTTTACTGCCACAGTCCAGCATGTTGGAAGGAGTGGTTTTACTGAACTTCTTAAGAGAGAAGAAGTTCAACGTGCTCTCAAGGATGAAAGGGTGGCAAAGGAGATGGAGGCAATCGAAACCCTCATGCAGCAGGTTGCTAAAGGCAATGCAGCCTATGGTCTTGAAGAAGTAGGCTCAGCAGTTACTGCAGGTGCTGTGCAGACATTCCTCATAACAGATTCGTTTATATGGAAAGCCAGGGAAGAAGGGTACTTCACTCGCATCGAGAATATGATGCGCACAACAGACAAGCAGAAAGGAAATATTCTCATAATCTCCCATGACCATGAAGGAGGCAAGAAACTCGATGGTCTGGGGGGAATTGGTGCTATTCTAAGATTTCCAATCCACTAGTTCTATACTCTTGTTATTGAAAACGAACAATGCAGAGACTCCCATAGCTCTTGCAAGTTCTTTACCTTCGTTTCCCATTACAAACAAAGCTGTAGAAAGAGCATCAGCCTGCGCAGCACTTGGTGCTATCACCGTGACCGATATGCATTCATTGACAGATCTTCCTGTTTTTGGATCAACTATATGATGGAATTCCCTTGACTCATCAAAATAACGTTCATAATTTCCAGAGGTTGCAACTGCTTCATTCTTGACCTCAAAAGAGTCAATATATTCTTCTTTTTCATCAGGGTTTCTTAATGCACTCACCCAAGGGTCTCCTGAAGATTTCCTGCCATATGCAGCAATATCCCCTCCTGCATTGACTAATGCTGCAGATACGTTTTCTTCCTGAAGCGTTTCGATTGCCTTATCGATAGCATACCCTTTTGCAATACCTCCAAGATCGATTGTAGTATTCTTCAAAAATACACCTGTTTCATTGATAATGACTTTCTCCCAACCGACCCTTTCAAGCGCTTGGTCTATCTCCTTTTCACTAGGCGGCCCTCCATTTGCAAAGCTTTTGTCATAAAGTGTTAGTATTGGCTTAATTGTAATATCAAAAGAGCCTTTGGAAATCTGGCTGTAATACACGCTTCGTCTCAATAATCTTTTAAGTTCTTCATCCTCTGTGTATAGGAAACCTTCCTTGTTAAGGCTGTATATGGGGCTATCCTCGTGGATTGTAAATTTTTTTTCAACCCTATTTATCTCTTTAAAAGCCGCTTCCATGGCTTCTTGTGCCTCTTTCTGGCTATCAGAAGAGACAGTGATGGTAACTATTGTATCCATCATCCTCTCAGAAGACTGATATTCGATGGGAGTGCATCCAACAATAAAAACAATCACAAGTAATGGCAATAATCTCATAAATTAATGATTAGATGTGAGATATAAAAAGGTTGTTGGTAAGATTTACATATTAGTAGTAACTCTTGATACTAATGCGCCTTGAAGATATCCTTTCCGAAGAATTTCCTGATATGAAAGAATTTTCCGATACTCTTTCAGATCTTTCCCCCTATGGGATAGTTGTTTTTTCTGAAGGTACAATGAAATATGCCAATCCTGCTGTCGAAAGGATATCTGGTTACACGAAGCAAGAGCTTATTGGTCTGCCTCTTGATCGCCTTATGTATGACTTTAGGTCTTCTCCTACAAAATCCCAAACGATAAAGATCAGGCGAAAAGACGGCGAGGAAAGAATGCTTGAAGTCTGGAGCAGGGAACTGAAATCAAATTATCTCTTTTTTTTACAGGACAATACTACCTGGTTGAGAACAGAGCAGGCGCTTCACGAGGAAGAAAACAGGTTTCGTGAATTGGTGGAACTTCTCCCAGAGACTGTTTTTGAGATTAACCTCCACCGTCAGGTATCTTTCGTGAATAAAAAAGGACTTGAGCTTTTTGGGTATGACTCTTCAGAGGCCGTATCAATATATGATTTGTTCCCTCAAGAAGAGCATAAGCGTCTTGACCGTAACATAGAATATGGTCTAAGAAGAAAAGTAAGTCTTAATCAGGAATATACTGCAAAGAGAAAGGACGGCTCGCTTTTTCCTGTTGAGGTCTCTAGTACTCCCATCTACAGGAAATCCCAACCATTGGGTATACGTGGAATCCTCTCGGATATTGCAGAAAGAAAATCCTATGAGGAAGCACTGGAGAAAAGCGAGAAGCGCTTATCAACAATAATTGAGGCAATAGCAATCCCCACATTTGTTATTAATGATAGCCATATAGTCACCCATTGGAATAGTGCATGTGAGCACATTACAGGCATCAGCAAGGAACGGATTATAGGTACAGCTGACCACCCCCTCCCTTTTTATGGTGTAGGACAAAGCATCCTTGCAGATATGGTTGTGGAAGGAAAAACACTCGAGGAAATCTCTTCCAAATATCCTCATATCGAGGAAGACAAAGGCTCATATGCTGGTGAGGATTACTTTAATCTGCTGCGCCGATGGCTTTACTTCACATCAACCCCTTTAAAGGAAGGAGAGAATATAACTGGTGCAGTAGAGACCATACAGGATGTGACAGAACAAAGAAACGCTACTCGTAGTACTAGGAATATGTTAGAGGCTATGGTCCGTTCACAAGGGCGTACAGCAGAGATTTTCGACACAGATACAGGAGATCATACACGAAGGATAGGCCTTTATTGTTGTAAGATAGCAGAGTTTTTGGGCATGGATGAGGAATATCAAGAATCCATAGGCCTGCAGGCACAATTGCATGACATAGGTAAGGTTCATATCCCTTATGAGATAATTAATAAGCCTGGCGAACTTACTAAGGAAGAATTTGATACCATGAAAGACCATACCATCTATGGTGCCATTATATTAAGAGGGTCCCGTGAATTTGCACTTGCAAAACAGATAGCACATTTCCATCATGAGCGATATGATGGAAGCGGCTATCCGGATGGGCTTGTTGGTGAAGAGATCCCTCTTTCTGCACGAATTACTAAAATCGCTGATGTATTTGACGCTTTAGTAACAAAAAGGGTCTATAAAAAAGCATATTCTTATGAAGAAGCTTATGAAATCATGACAAAAGGAGATAACAGGATAGACCCTCAAAAGCATTTTGACCCAAACATACTGGCAATCTTCTGTGAAAATTATTCAGAGTTTACACTTATTCATCAGGAGAATTTTGAGGAAGAATCACACTCCTGCTTGGAACTGATGGTCTTGGAGGATGAGAAACAATTACAGGATCTATTGGGAGAATATTTCTCAAGTTTTAATTATGTAAAACTTTATCAGGCAGAGAGCATAATGGAGTCCCATAAGATATTAAGTGAAGGGGTTAGCCCAGAAATAGTCTTTGTTGACATAACACTTCCTGACGGTTCAGGGCATGACTTGGCCAAGGAACTCAGAAGATACCATCCTGAATCATATCTGATCTGCACCACAGGTCATTCATTTGTTGAGGAGAGCATACTTTATGATCAGATTCTCCATAAGCCTTACTCCTTGGATAAGGTAGGAAAGATTGTTGAATTGTTCGGTCGTTATCGATAATCTTTTTATACTGGTTGTTCTGATTATATTTCAATGATTCATCCTCCCGCAAAAAAGGTGGCTAAAGAGGCTGTTGTACTCAAACCTTCTTCAGTTAGTGTTCCCCTGAAACAGAACTGCGGAAACGCTCCCTCACCAGTTGTCAAAGAAGGCGAGAAAGTCAAGAGATATCAAAAGATTGCAGAAGCGAAAAGAGATTTATCTGTACCCTTGCACGCACCGATTGCAGGAACAATAACCCATATTTCTGATAGGATAATTATTGACTCAGAAGGTGCGGCAGAAGTAAAACCCAAAAAAAAAGATTATACCAGGCTTTCCGCTGAAAAGATAATTGATGTAATAAAAGAAGCAGGTATTGTAGGGATGGGAGGTGCAGCCTTCCCGACATATGCAAAATTGAAGACAAAAGTAAAGACATATATTCTTAATGGTTGTGAATGCGAGCCCCAGCTTACAGCAGACCATCATGTCATGGTCACATATCCAAAAGAAGTAATAACTGGCCTCAGGATTCTCATGAAGGCAACAGGTGCAGAAAAAGGGATTATAGGTATCGAGAAGAACAAGCCAGACGCCATTAAAGAATTAAAAAAATACACAGACGAGACAATTGAAGTGAAGGCAGTCCCAACACGTTATCCACAAGGGGCTGAAAAGATGCTTATCCATACACTTACCAAAAGAAAAGTCCCTTGCGGGGATTTGCCCTGCGCAGTCGATATAGGGATGAACAATGTAAGCACTGCAAAAGCAGTCTATGATGCATTTCAGGGTAAGCCACTTACAGAAAGATTTGTAACAGTCACAGGCTCTGTGAAAAAACAATGTAATGTCCTTGCACCCATCGGAAGCAGTGCAAGGGACCTGATAAACCAGGCAGATGGTTATGAAAGCCAGCCAATAAAGATAATCTTTGGTGGACCCATGATGGGTATCGCCCAGGACTCAGTGGAAAATCCTATAACCAAATCAACTTCTGGAGTCATCATATTCTCGCATGAGGATATCAGACAAGAAGAACCATGCATCCGTTGCGGCTTTTGCGTGCAGGCCTGTCCAATGCAGCTTATGCCTACCCTTCTTGCAAAACTGATAAAGAATAGGAAGTTTGCAGATGCAAAAGATAACAATCTTCTTGATTGTTTTGAATGCGGCTCATGCGCATATGTCTGCCCTTCCAATATCCCGTTGACACATTATTTCAGGTTAGGAAAAAAGGAGTTGAAAGATGCTCAAGAAAAGTAGTTCCCCACATATTCATAAAAAGACATCAAAGCAGAAGATAATGTATCTTGTTGTCCTGGCACTTCTTCCTGCAACATTCACAGGAATCTATTATTTTGGTGTTCAGGCAGCATGGATAATAGCTACCGCAATAATCGCAGCTCTTGCAACAGATATTCTCATGCAAAGATTGACCTCTCCTGCCATAAACTGGCTTAATGGTTCAGCAGTAATTACAGGATTGCTTTTAGCACTAGTTCTTCCACCAACTGTCCCCTTGTGGATTCCAGCAATAGGAAGCATATTCGCTGTTTCCCTTGGAAAATACACATTCGGAGTGGGGAATAACATATTTAATCCTGCCCTCATCGGAAGAGCTTTCCTTGTCATAAGCTGGCCCCAGCTAATGTCAGGATGGATCGCTCCAGACGGGATTACTGCTGCAACACCCCTTGCAGAGACAGCCCAGCTATCTTCACTTATCATAGGAGAGGTCGCCGGTTGCATAGGCGAGACCTCTGCCATTGCAATCCTCCTTGGAGGGCTATTCCTGATAAGCTTAAGGCTCATAGATTGGAAGATTCCTGTATTTTATATAGGCACAGTTGCAGCCCTGATGTTTTTTGCAGGCAATGATCCCTTATATCATATCATGGCTGGAGGCCTCATGCTGGGAGCCTTTTTCATGGCAACAGATTATGTGACAAGCCCGTTAACAACTAAAGGAAGAATCATCTTTGCTGTAGGGCTTGGTATCCTCACATTCATATTCAGGTTTTACTCTTCCATGCCTGAAGGCGTCATGTATTCAGTCCTACTCATGAACGCAACCGTTCCTTTAATAGAACGTTACACCAAACCAAAACCTTTCGGAAAATGAACATACTGAAAAATTCAATCCTTCTTACAGCCATCATGCTACTTGCAGTCCTTTCATTGAGTTTTGCGCATGATCTGACCCAACCGGTCATAGAGGATCAAAAGGAGCAGCAATTCTATAATCAGGTCCATCTTATTTTTGATAAGGCGCAAAGAACTGCGTTAAAACCCTATTATGAAGACGGTGTACTGGTGGATGAGTACTATGTGATCTTTGATCGTTTTGACCAGAGAATAGGTTATGTTGTTCTTGAGGATGTCCAGGGTTACCAGTCTGAAATCAAACTTTTGGTAGCTCTTGATCGTGACAAGGAGATAAAAGAGATAAGGATTCTTCAACAAGAGGAGACTCCCGGAATAGGCAGTAAGGTAACAGAAAAATCTTTTCTGGACCAGTTCAAAAACAAAGAGGAAGTTGACACTATAACAGGGGCAACCATCTCCTCAAAAGCAGTAATAAAAGGAGTTTCGGAGGCATTAGAAAATGTCGAATAATCTGGTGGTCATGGTAAAGGCAGCCATCCAAAAAAATCCAATATTCATAATGCTCTTGGGCCTTTGCCCTACCCTTGCGGTAACCAGCACTTTAGAGAATGGCATAGGTATGGGTCTTGCTACAAGCTTTGTCCTTATATTCTCTTGTAGTATTATCTCAATTATCAGAAAATTTGTTCCCCAACAGATCCGGATTCCCTCTTTTATTGTTATAATCGCAACATTTGTAACGATCATCAGCATGTTAATGGAAGCATACACCCCTGATCTGTTCAATAGGTTGGGCATATACATACCCTTGATTGTCGTGAATTGCATTGTCCTTGGAAAAGCCCTTTCATTTTCCTACAAGAACCCTTTAACCCTTTCTTTGTTTGATGCTCTGGGAACAGGTCTTGGTTTCACAGGTGGGCTTATTATTATTGCAGGAATCAGGGAAATCATTGGACAAGGCACAATCCAGCTTATGGGTAAGGAACTTATCAGTATCCCTCTAAATGTGCATATTATGGTTCTTCCACCAGGAGCACTTCTTACAGTAGGCCTCCTTCTGGCAGCATTCAACTGGGCAGGTGATCGCAGATGAATCTTTTCCCAATTATAATAGGTGCAATATTTGTCCAGAACTTCGTGCTTATGCGGTTTCTTGGAATATGCCCTTTCATAGGAGTCTCCAAGCGCACAGGCCCTGCTTTTGGAATGGGGGCAGCAGTCTCCTTTGTGATGACTACAGCATCACTGGCCACATGGCTTGCATACCAGTTCCTTGAAGCCTATGGTCTTGAATACCTAAAGATTGTAGTATTCATATTCGTTATAGCCTCCCTTGTCCAGCTTGTTGAGATAGTTGTCAAGGCAACAAGCCAAAAATTGTATTCAGCCCTTGGTATCTACCTTCCACTTATAACAACAAACTGCGCAGTCCTTGGAGCAGCCTTCCTTAACATCAGTGAAGGATACAACCTCCTTGAAAGCATAGTGCATGGGATTAGTGCAGGAATTGGTTTCACTCTTGCCTTGCTTCTCATGTCAGGAATCAGGGAACATCTTGATTTGGGGAATGTTCCAAAACCTTTCCAGGGTGTTCCAATAGCATTCATCACCGCAGCATTCATGTCACTAGCATTTTTGGGGTTTTCAACACTACTATGATAATCGCGCTACTATTTGGAGGACTTATTGCACTTTTGTTTGGTTTTCTACTGAGCTATCTTGCCCAACGCCTCACACCACCAGAAGACCCCCAGGTACAAGAGATATATGAGGTTCTTCCGCACAACAATTGCGGAGGTTGTGGTTTTGCCAGTTGCGAGCAATTCGCAAAAGCAGTAAAAGAAGACAGCTCCATTGCAGGCAACTGTGTTATTGGCGGTCGTGAGGTAGCAGATAAGATCGCCTCCATTCTTGGCGTGCATCTCAAACCAAAGGATAAGCAGGTTGCCCGCCTCCATTGCAGTGGCGGAACAAGTGATAAGGTCTCCTATGAAGGGATACAAAGCTGTAAAGCCGCTCTTCTACTGGGCACATTCAAGGAATGCAGGTTCGCCTGCCTTGGATTAGGAGACTGCCTTGAATCCTGCCCATTTGACGCAATCAGCATGGTCGAAGGCCTTCCTATAATAGATGAGGAAAAATGCAGGGCCTGTGGTAAATGTGTTGTTGCCTGCCCACAGGGTCTCTTGAAACTGCACTCAGTAAAGCATAAAGTGATCCTTGGCTGCAATTCAAACGAGAAGAAGCGTCCCAAAATCTGCAGGAACGGTTGCATCGGTTGTGGCATATGCGCAAAAGTTTGTCCAAAAGGCGCAATCACAATGGTAGATGGTCTTCCAAAAATTGATTACGACAAATGCATCAACTGTTTTACCTGCGTAGAAAAATGCCCTCGCAAGGTCTTAAAAAGATTTGATTCATAGCTTTTCTAGATCTTCTTCTTCCTTCTCTACCTCTTTTATTTCTTCTTGATCGATAGCTTCTTCAGCTTTAGCATCCTTCAATATTTGCTCCAGTTCAGACTCAGTTTCATGGGTCTCTTTTTCGATAGCTTCTTCAGTACTTGCTTTTTGTTTCTCTTCTTTTCCTATATCATGAAACTGTTCCATTACTTTTCTTTTCGAAGCAGTTCCAATCATCTTGTATAATGCATTGAGTGTATCCAGCTGGCTTCTGATCTTGTTTACTATATGGTTCAGATCCCTTTTCTCATGACGTAATCCCTTTGAGATTCGCTTAAGGTCATGCTCAAGATGATCCATACCTTCAACATTTTTGGACTCAGTCCTTTCAAGCTCCCTTTCTTCCTGGCTTTCTATATGGTACTGTTCTATTTCATGCATGTCATGTTTTTGTTCATCCAGATCATGTCTCTCCTGTTTGGCTTCACTCTTGAAGATTTTCATTTCATAATCATCTTCTTTCTTGAGCAATTCACAATCATACAATTGGCGTCTGATACCTTTGATAAGCCGTGATATCCTGTCCCTCAAAATCTCAGGAGACGCGTCTGCCTGAATCATACTCTCAACATTATGCATTTCATTCATCAAGTTCTTATCAATCCATCTAAGATCATTTTCAATCTCTTCCTTTTTCTTTGCCCGTGGTATGATGCTTCTGACCGAGTTCTGGATTGTTTGGTTATCTTTCAATGCCTGTGAAGCTCCACTGGCAAGTTTCCCAAGCCCTCCCAATGCATTTCTTGCCCACCTCCTCTTCCTTCCAGGTGAAGCATTAGGATGAGTATAAGGGTTGCCTGCATTTGCGGTTGTTTTGAGTACACCTAGTATGATAAACAATAATCCCACTGGAAAGAGCCATGGCGATTCAAAGAATATCCCTGCCGCAACCATCAACCCGCCAGCAACAAACCCCCCCCACTTTAGATTTGTCTTTTTTGTAATGCCTCCAAACAGTATTATTCCTGCAAGTATCAATGTCAATGGTCCCAGTCCGCCTGCGATCCCCGCAGCATTATCTATTATGGTCTTTCCCTGCCAGAATAACCCGATGACTGCTAAAAGGCTGATCGCTCCTGCTATGGTTCTTGCAGGTTTTGATTCACCAAACAGAGGGACGGTTGCAAGAAGCATCTTCAAAAGACTGTAGAAGAGGATGTAAAGGATTACAAAAACCAAGGCAAACATTGCATCATCATTTCGCAATATGTCTTCAATCATATTGCCTATATCACCAAGGCTATCAGCAAGTTCAACATCCCCAAGACTGCTGGCAAAAATAGCTGGCGCTAGGAGAAGTAGTACAGGAATCCAAAGCTTAATCCCTGGCATTTTTAATCTCCTTGAGAATTATGTTGCCTTCAGTGTCCTCAACAAACCTGACCCTGGTGTTTTCATCCCATCCCTTGCTCAGCATTATATCTTTTGGGATAGTGATCTTGTACTGGCCTTTGTTGTTGACTATTTTTACCATAGTACTAATTTAGTATCTTTTTATTATTCTTTAATTACTTTAATAGTACTATTTTTTCGAAGTTTTTAAAGTTTCCTTAAGCCAAAGAAAAAACTAAAATAATTCACAGTAATATTTATAAATGGAACCCGGTTCCAGTCTACCCATGCCATCAGGAAAACACAAATCAAACGCAAAGAGAAAAGTATCCAAGAAGACACCAGGTGGCCGTCTTGCTGTTCATTATGAGGAGAAAACCCCTTCAATTGCACACTGCGCAATGTGTGGTGTACAGCTCTCAGGAGTTCCAAGGGATGTAAGCAAGTGCACAAAAAGCCAGAAGAGACCTGAAAGACCTTTTGGCGGTGTTCTATGTAGTTCCTGTTCTAGAAGAGTGATTAAGGAAGAAGCGCACTCCCAATAGTACGGTGACGGCTATTAGAGAGAGGAGGTAAAAAATGATTGATATAGGAAGAATATGCGTAAAGCTTGCAGGAAGAGACGCACGGATGAAGTGTGTCGTCCTTGACGTGCTTGAGAATAATTACGTTCTGATTGACGGACAGACCCGTCGCAAGAAATGCAACATGGCTCATCTTGAACCACTGGATCAGACAATTGAGATCGAGAAGAATGCTGATCATGCAACTGTTGTGAAAAAACTAAAGGATCTTGGTATAGAGATAAAAGAGAAAAACACCAAGCAGGTTGCAGAAAAGCCGACTAAGAAAAGAAAGTCGAAGGCATAATTTATTTCTTTATTATCATATATAATCCGATCAGGATAAATACGATATCAAAAAATTTATGGGATAATGCTATTCCTATAAAAGAGAAAACATTCAAAAAGTCCAGCAGCGCAACCACAATCAGGAAGACTGCCACATACTTCTCATGCTTGGCTTTCATACATCTCACTCATATTAAGCTCAAATACAGCAACAGGCATCTCTATGCGCCAGTTTGTAAGCACAGCAGGATGAATCTCTCCTACATACGCGACCTTTTTGCCATTCACTTTCACCCTTGCAACCCTTCCAGGTATGAAGGATGGATGTTTAGTCTCTTCGAACTCATAGGATAAGTCAAGGCTTCTGCAGAGATAATCAAATGCCTGCTTTATTGCTGTGAAATCCGCATCTTCCCTGCATATAGCAACCCCAAGCCTTTCATCTTCCTTGACTCCTGTCTCAGTGCTTTCATCCAGTTTGAATATTGATCCAAACCCGAATATTTCCTGGGGATACTCGTTATGCTTGTTGTTTGCAAGAATCTCGCAAAGCGTCGGGATCATCCAGGCACGTAGCACATTGTGTTCAGCAGACATTGCATTCTTCAGTGTGACAAGGGGAATTTCAACATTCATCCTAATGCATTGATGCTCATAATTTGTAAGGTGGTGAGTATTTAACTCTATCATACCGAGTCCTGAGATGACCTGGGCTGTCTTTGCCTTGTACCTTTCGAACGAGTCTTCCTGCCCTACTGTTCCCCTTTCAGGTATTACCACATCAAAGTTCTCGTATCCATAAGCGATTGCTATATCCTCAACAAAATCGACCATGTGCATTATGTCTGTCCTGTATGCAGGCACAAGTACATTTCCATCCTCAAAACCATAACCCATCCGTTCAAGCAATTCCTTTGCCTCTTCCAGACCTAATGACAGACCAAGTCTCCTGTTGACATACTCAAGGTCAAATTCATGCTTGCTTGGCCTTAAATCAGGAGTAACATGATTCTCTTCTGGATATTTGAGAGTAAGAGCTTGTATCTCTCCTCCCATGTCCGCAAAAGCAGTGACTATTATGTTCAGGCATCTTGAAAGGATATTATAATCAAACCCTGAGCATTCGATAAAAACATCCTTAGTATTGGCATTAACCTTTCCCGTGGTATGGCTGTTTACAATAGGCGGCATTGAAAGGATCTGCTCCTTTGCATCTATAAATAAAGGGTATGCCTTGTATCCCTCAAGTAAAAACCCATAATCCTTTCCTGTCGGATGGTTTTCAAGTATTTCCTTTGCACTCATCTCAGAATCTGCTTCAAGCGGCCTGAAAGATACATCTTCAGGTCTTTTCCCGCAGAAAGTGATCGGAAACTCTATCTCTTCCATGGGATAAATCCCTATTGCCCCTTTCTTACGCTTACGCAGATGCGTGACATGCAACTTTTCCTGTATCTGGACAATTTCTCGTATCTTCTCATCAGTAAGTTTCAGGTTCTTTACAATAGCGCATACAGTATATGGTCTTACTTCCTTGACAGAATTATCGATTATTACTTCCTTGCCGGATTCCTTGACTTTGTATTCCCTCAAACCCTTCTTTTCTCCTATAAAACTAGAGAAAGCCCGCGCAAATCCTTGCTCAGAAAGCATGTCCGGCCGGTTAGGAAAAACTTCAACAACTATCTCGTTTCCATCAATACCCTCAAGGTCAGTCCCCAGCATACTGATCCTGTCCTTGAGTTCTTCCAGAGGAAGTGTCTTTCCTACAAGCTTCTCGAATTCCTTTTTGTTTAATGTGACTGTTGGCATTTTATAACGCACCTAATCCTAATATGAATAAAACTGCAATAAGTATGAATAATATGAAACCTAGTGCTAATGGTATTAAAACAATTGCTATCACTGCATTCCCAGTACTCATGTCATGCAATACACGTGCCCCTTTAACTTCCAGTATAAGTTGGATTATGATCGCAGCAATTAAACCCAGCACTAAAAGAATCTGTCCAAGTAAGGATATGATTGTAAAAAGAGTGAGGCCTGCCAGGAACAGGAAAGGTACAACCGCATAACATGAAAGTTTGAATGTTTGGACATAATCTCCTTTTCCTCCAAGCATCAATATGAACAGGTGCAATATTCCCGCACCTATGAAAATACTTATCAATGCTATCATAAATCCAACAAATCCTGATATTATTGTCATTACAATCATTCTGATAGGTTGTCCTCCCGCAAGCCCTGCAAAAATTGCCTGGCCTATTAAGCTTGTAACAAGGCTTGTCAGATAGAATATTCCCATCACCACAGCATAAAATAAGAATGGTCTCAGTATGGATCTATCTTTTTTAACAGACCCAAAAAACCTGTCAGGATTGGATAAGAGGTCCTTATATTTGTTCAGATCCATGCTTTCATCTCGCGCAATTGTTTCAGATCATTCTTGTACAGGTCCCTTATATCATGGATATCATAATAATCGATGATAACCCTGTCAAAACCAGGCCCCCATGCCAGCACAGGAACATCTGCTCCAAGTAAAGGTATTACCACCTCTGGTCTGAACATTCCTGCCCCTCCAAGTTCAAGCCATTTTTTGTGTACTGGGTGCCAGACATCTATCTCAACCGAAGGTTCAGTGTATGAGAAAAAAGCAGGCCTGAATCTTGCATCAGGAAAACCCATTTTCTTGAAGAATTGCTTGAGATAACCAAGCAGGTTCCGAAAGTTTGCATCAGGATCTATGACTATCCCGTCTGTCTGATTAAATTCGAATAAATGTGACCAGTCTACTGTTTCGTTCCTGAAATTCCTTCCAAGCATGAAATATTTGCCTGGCTTCACTTCCTTAAGGGAGGCAAGAGTCTGTGCGCTGAGAACAGTCGTGTGTGTCCGGAGCACATTCTGTTTTGCCTCTTCTGGATCCCATTCATACTGCCATCCTGTGCTTCCTGCAATGCCCTTCTCATGGGCTTGTCTAATCGCATCGGAAATTTTCTTATCCGGAAGCTTTCCTTTCGCAGGGTTCTCCAAAAAGAAAGTGTCCTGCATTTCCCGAACAGGATGATCCTGGGCAGTAAAAAGCGCATCAAACACCCAGAAACTGGTCTGCACAAACGGCCCTGTTATCTCCTGGAACCCCAGGTCAAGCCAGATACGTTTTGCGTATTCAATTGATTCATTCATGAAATGGCGTTTTCCGCCATTGATCTTTGGAACATTTATTGTGACATCATATCTTCTAAAAGTCTTATCCTTCCAGCTTCCATCCTTCAGCATATCAGGGGTCAGCCTCTCGACAAAATCCTGTGAGGAGAGATCCATCTCCATGAGTTCTTCTCCCAGTTCAGTAGGGTGAGCTACCTTTTCCTTTATCTCCTTTATCTTTACTATTTTCTTCCTTTTCTTCAGGCTCTGGAGAGCAGCGATCTCATCTTCAGAAAGATCATTTTTAGAGATTCCTTTTGAGATTTTTCTGAGGAGCTTTTCTTCTCCTGTCTCATTTAGTTCTTTCCCCTTATCAGTAAGCTTGAATTCCTTGTTCTCGAATGTTATTGCCCCAATGGATTTCAATACTCCTATTGCAACCCCTGCTTCCTGCTGTGATATTCCGGTTATATCTTTTAGGCCCTTTGCACCTTTTTTGATATCTTCAAGCAATACCCTCTCAGGAAGTCCCTCAACTGCGTATCTTTTCCCATTCTCGTCAAGCTCTATTATCTCTTTTGTCTGCGTCTCAATGGAAAGCACTTTCTTGTTTTCCAGCCATTGAAGGCCCCGCATGATCTCAACCTGTTGAAGCCCAGACTTTTCAGCCAATCCAGAAAGAGTGCGAACCTTTTTGAGGTATTTTATTACTGTCCTCTCATAAAGGTGCAATGAAGCTATCAGTTTATCATGAGTCATATCGTCTACAAACCCCATAGATTATAAAAAAGTTGCTATAAAAGAAAAAATTATTTTTTTGCAAATTTCGGCTGTTTCATGTTCTTCCAGCCAAGCTCAAACAATTCCTCAAGTGCAGATGCAAAGAAAGGTGTATTGATCCATATCCCCAGGTCATAAGTAGGATGCACCGACTCATCATCAAGAACCATGAACACAAGCTCCTTTCCATCAACCACACAGAACCTGGATTTTATATGTGAATCCCTCACTTCAGCATACTGTGAGATCTCATCCACTGATTCCTTGCACTCTTTGGTAAGTGGTGCAGCAATCCGGATAGTTACTCCTCTCTTGTGTATTGCCTGGAATGTTGGCTTCAATCCATCAACCTTTCTCAGGAATCCTTGTGTTGTGGTGACCAGGGTAACTGTTTTTTCAGCATTCCGTATGGTCAATTCAAGATGGTTGTACAGGTTATGCCTTCCCCTCAGGCTTCCTGAAAGTTCAGATGGCTCAACAAGCTCAACCCCTTGATTATGCAACGTATTCAATTCCTCCAGAATCTCGGTTTCCTTCAGGTTTTCAAGCCGCTTGATCCGGTTATCAGAATCCTCCTGCATGTGTTTCTTTACACGCTCTATGACTTCATTTGGTGGAACAGCAATGTATTTGATGGGTTTTCCGATCTTCATGACCACAAACCCTTTTTTCTCCAGAGATTCCAAAACATCATAGCTTCGTGACCTTGGGACATTAGCTATATCTGACAGTTCTCCAGCTGTAGAGACTCCTCTTGACAATAGCGCAGTCCATACTTTGACCTCATAAAGGTTCAAAGAAAAATATCGCCGTAGCTTGTTCAAAAACTCTTCTTTCACAATCAACTTGTATCCTCCCCCTCTTTTTTATTTTTAAACACTCCGACATATACTACTATTAATATGTTACGGTTTTTTACCGCTTATGAGTTAAACCGTTTATAATCTTTGTAGGTTCATCGTAAAGTATAAACAACAGATTATACTCTTTTGATAGTAACATCTTTCATCTATTTAAGTTTTTGTTTTTGTCAGTATAAACCTTTATAAAACACAGTCATCTCTTGCACATCATGATAGAGATAATAGGCACATCTCACATTGCAAAACAAAGCATAGAAGAGATTACTTCCCAGATAACAAAGAAACAGCCTGATATTGTAGCTGTTGAGCTGGACAAGAAACGCCTTTATGCCTTAAAAAATGATATTGAGACAAAAGTAAGTCTCAAGGATATCTCTCGCATAGGCCTTCAGGGATTCCTGTTCACCCTCTTAGGGTCCTGGGCCCAGAAAAAACTGGGGAACATTGTGGGTATAAAGCCAGGCTCAGACATGCTTGCAGCAGTAAAAGAAGCCCAGAAGATAGGCTCAAGAATAGCTCTTATCGATCAGGATATTGAGATAACATTGAGGAATTTTTCAAAAAATCTTACCTGGAAAGACAAATGGCATATCTTTCTGGATACCTTCTCAAGACAATACCGCCAACAACTGAAGCAGATGGACCTATCCAAGGTCCCTTCAGATAAGTTAGTGGAAACCCTCCTCAAGCAGGTAAAGGATCGCTATCCTTCTATCTACAAGATCCTGATTGAAGATCGTAACCACCACATGGTCTCCCGCTTAAAACACATACAATCAGGTAATCCTGATGCATACATCCTTGCAGTTGTTGGAGCAGGCCACAAGGAAGGCATGAAAGAGCTTCTCAAGAACAAAAATGAAAACCTGACCTTTACATATTCCCTATGATCTCTTTTATTATGGCAATTCCTTTCTTCAGGGTATTTGTATCTGTTGCAAAAGATACACGCACATGACTGCTCCTCTGTGAGAAAGCGCTTCCTGGCACAACCAAAAGGTTCTTTTCAAGCGCAGCATCAACAAAAGCCTTATCTCCTTTTGGCACCGGAAGGAATGCATAGAATGCCCCTTGCGATGATACACCAAGCTCCTCCTCTAGAATTTTTCTGTTTTTATCATATAGATCGACCGGCACTTCAGCCTTCTCCTTGGCAACAGCAGCCTGTGCAGCAGAATTTGCACATACATATGTGAATTGCTGCAGTTTGCACATCTCATTGATTATATCTTCAGGCCCGATAGCATAACCAACCCTCCAACCCGTTATAGCATGAGACTTGGAAAAGCTTCCTATGGTAATCGTATTCTCATAAGTGCTGCCTATCGAAATATGCTCTCCCTCATAGACATAATCCTCATATACCTCATCGGAAATAACCAGCAAATCATTCTCTTTTGCAATCTCTGCAACTATTTTGATCTCTTCAGGAGTATACACTCGTCCAGTAGGGTTATGGGGCGTGTTGATGATTATCACTTTGGTCTTGTCATTAACAAGATGCTTCAGTTTCGCCTCATCAATCTGGAAGTCAGGATAGGTGTCAAGTAACCTAACCTTTGCTCCGCATAATGGTGGTATCGCTGTATAAGCAACAAAATAGGGGTCAGGAACAATCACCTCATCTCCAGGATTCAGTACGGTTCTTAGTGCAAGATCTAGGGCACCGGCAGCACCTGCTGTGATGATAACATCTCCCTTCTTCCCAGCCTTTACAGCATCTATTAGTTCAGGCCTTCCTTTAGTAGGTGTATAGGCGTTGTTTCCATTTTTTATTGCCTCACATATTTTCTGCTTCAGGGCTTTGTTTGCATCAACATGAGGAATTCCTATGGAAAGGTTTATTGGTTCTTTAAGGCTTGCAGCCTTATCAAACATCCGTCTTATTGGTGACATGTCTATTTTCTCAAGTTCTTTATTAAGCATTGTATCTCCCATAGCTCCCGAGGAATTTGACCTCCGCAATTTTGGAAAGCTTGTCCAGATCAGGATTAGTCTCCATCTCAATATAAAAGATGTAGTCTCCAAGCTTCCTTTTTGAAGGCCTGCTCTCTATCTTTGTCAGGTTAACATCACTCAGGATCCCAAGTATCTCATACAAAAGGCCTGGCCTGTCTTCTTTTGGATCTATTATTATGCTCGTTTTCTTTCCCCAAAACCCATCCATACTCTTCTTGCTGCATACGATGAAGCGCGTGGTATTATTCTTTGTGTTCTCTATATTCTCTATGATAAGGGGTACACCATAAATATCAGAAGCGATTTTTGGAAGTATCGCGCTTCCTTTATTTTCCTTTGCAAGCTGCGCTGACCTGGCGTTGCTTGAGGTCTCTATCACAGCAGCATGAGCTAGTTTTGAAAGATAATCCTCACATTGTGCAGCACTCTGGGGGTGTGCATATATATCTGTTATATCCTTTAGTTCAACAAAACTGCAAAGATTATGATGTATTGGAATATCAATCTCTGTGATTATCCTGACTCCTTCGATCCTGTAAAGATTATCTACGGTCTGCCCAACAGAGCCTGCGTCCGAGTTCTCCAGGGGAACCACAATCACATTTTCCATGCTAAGCCTGTCAAAAACCTTTGATATAGTCTTCTCAAACCTTATTGGCGCATCAAAAACCCTGGCAATCTCTTTTGCAGCTCCATGAGCGAAAGTGCCCTCAGGACCTAGTGTGATTATCTCTTCCATTTATGTAATCCTCGCTTTCCTTTAGTGCTGTATGTTTGAAATCCTTGAAAAAACCTGCGGTTTCCCGGAATTTTTGGATGAAGCTCTCCATATCTTTATCCTCTATTATCTTGAATAGTTTTCTTATAGTCTCCATATGCCTCCTAAGAATCTCTTCTCCCTTAGGGTTCCTCATCTGGATGTTTCCGTATAATGAGCCTTCCTGAGCAAATATTCTTCCGATCATCCCAAGCTCCATCCTATATATTGGACTGGTAAACCCTAAAGTCTCCTCAATATCAAATCCAAGGGAAGCCATAGTATGGCCCATGGCGATAGTATTGAAATGCACTAGCACCTGGATAAGCCCCATCATCTCATCATGCTTTTCAGGGGTGGTTATCTTGCATCGCATGCCCTTTCCTTTAAGATAAGATATAACTTTCTCAACCCATTCGTGGTCTATATCAGGAGTTAAAACCACAGTCTGCCCGCTTATCGTAGAAACAGAAGGACCAAACATTGGATGCAATCCTATAACAACAGCCTTGCTCTTTCGCATAGCCTCCATTGGTTCACACTTCATAGAGGTTATATCCATTATCACCTGTTCCTCCCTAAGGATAGGCGCTATTTCTTCAATCACAGGAACTGTTCTCTCGATTGGAACAGATATGACAATTATATCTGATTTTTCAGCAAGCTCCCTATTTGAAAGCTCAGTATCAACATCTGACACGGTAACAGTAAAGTCCTCTGAAATAAACTCTCGTATAAGCTTCCCCATCCCCCCATTTCCACCGATTATCCCTACTCGCATTGTTTCCTTCGCATCTCCTGCATGATACGCTGATAGATGTCTTCTACAAAATCTGGCTCGAGTCCCAAATCCTTTCCTTGTTTCACATGCTTTGCAACCAGAATCTTCTCACGTTCAGGCTGCATTATTGAAATCCCCTTATCTCTTTTGTATTTTCCAATCACCACCGCAAGCTCCAATCTTTTTCCAAGAAGCCTGAGGATCTCTTCATCAATAGATTCTATTTCTTCACGCATGCTTTCAAGGCCCATTCCTCTGTGTAAATCACCTTTTTTTATAATTGTTCTGGCTTTGAGTAATTTTTCGAAAGATTCGACTTTGAGACTAGAAATCCCACAGCCGGGTCCGTAGAAATCCTCTGAATCGTTAGAAATATAAAGGAAAACACCTGT
>CAYYOI010000016.1:0-31200 GCA_964473285.1 uncultured Methanosarcinales archaeon
TTTGCTAACTTTCCTTAGGCTGGAAGCCTAAAGCAGATTTTTTAGAAAAACTCTAGTATTTTCATTCTGTCGTATTTAATCGTATTGCAGAATAGCCAACAGCTTTTGCTGTTGGTTTTTTCTATTAATTCAGGAGTAGTTAAAACTCATCGGAGATACTGAAATTAGAGTTTTTCGAAAAGCCAGGTATCAGAGAAAAAGTGTCTGGTCCTTATAGAGATTGTAATATCCTGGATATCTGTTGAGGTTTTCTATTGTCTTCTTGTATCTTTTCCTGAGTTCGCGTATGTTCTTGGAGTCAGGAGAATATGTGATCTTATCATCCAAAAGGGTGCGGCTTTCACTCTGAATCTCTATTCCAAAGGCTTGTGGATTGTTGTATACTTTTGATCCTTTCTGAAGACCAAACATGCTGGTTGAGATAAGATCAATATTTTCAGCGTTATCTTTGAGGAATCTGATGGTGGTGTGAAAATCATCCTCTATCTCTCCAGGAAAACCGAGTATTATGTAGACTGTGTTTATTATCCCCTGTTTTTTTGCTGCTGAAAGGACTTCTTTTATCTCTTGTAATTTTGTCCCTTTCTGCATGCGATTGAGCATCTTCTGGCAGCCTGATTCAACACCCCAGGCTATGCTTTTCAAGCCGGAATGTGCAAGCCTTGGAAGGAGGGGAACCAGATCTTTAGTTGGTCTCAATTGTACCCACCATCTTGCGCCTTTTGGCATCTTGCCTGCAATCTCAATCAGGCGTTTTGGAGGGATCATATCGTCTATGAAAAAGAAATTTTTTCCCCTTGGGAGGTGAATGGGGAGTTCAATGTATGGCTCATCCTTATGATGGGTACAGAATGCGCACATCTTGTAGTAACATCCCTGCGAGGTCTTTACTGGATAGACAGGCTCAGGGGAGAAATATTCGCTGGTATCAAAATCAGAGAAATCAGGTTGCACTATAAATTGGGTTGCTTTTTTCCCCAGGTAATCCATGAGGTCAAGTTCGTTTGGGATCATACGCGCATTTATATGGGAGGATGCAGCAGGACCGCCCTGTACTGCTGGAATCTTGAGTGCATCAATCAATGCCTTTGCATAGAAGACCTGGCTATTGTAGACAAGGCTGAATGCAAGAAGGTCGGGATTTTCCTTTCTTATCAATTCTGCAAGTTCATCAAAACCTTCTGGGTCCTGGTTATTGAGTATTTGCTTGTTATTATTGGTATATATTGTAAGGATATTTCCTAAAGATTGGAAGCGCTGGTGAAACCTTACGTTGAGGTCAAGTGCTTTTGCTGCAACACCATTTGCCTGCAAAAAACCTTTGAGATAGGAGATTGAATAAGGGATAATGGTTGGTGGACAAAATGGTGGATAGATAAGCAAGACTTTCATAATATAGAGGAATACTTGGTTTTTTATAAATGCCGCTCCTGCATGATGAGGCCCATGATGATGCCCATCACTACCATCACAATCGTAAGGGCTATGGTGTAAGCAAGGCCAAAATAATAAATCATCACAGGAAGGAAATAGGGTTTTATTGAACGGGTGTAGACAAAGCAGGCTATGAAACTGTCATTCATGCCTTTGTTTCTCAGGTCCTGAAGGAGAGGATACCAGAGGTATGCTGGTCCTGCTGAAAGAAAACCTCCAATTATCACGATAAGCCATCCTTTGATGCCTTTTGTTTGTGCGAACCATTTCTTGATGAGCTTGTTATCAAGGTAATAGTTTGAGAGGACTATGAATATGTAGACCAAAAACAGGATTGGGATGATCTTTATCATGATGCCTGAAAAGTCATCCACTGCTGTGTTGAATAGGTTCCTGTCATAAAAAAATGATACGAGATAACAGACAAAGGCTATCACTAAAATTGTTATGGAAGTCTTTCTCATAGTATCACCGTCACGATTATTGCTGTGATTATTGCGAAAAAAAAGCTGAGGATGTTTCGTTTGATAGCGAAGCGTTTTCCCAGGGTGCTTATCTCTATTGGTAACTGGACGATTCCTACAGTGACCCATGCTACAAGGAAGGCAGTCACCGCAATAAGGCTTATGCCCTGATCAAGAAATTCTCCTCCAAGCACATAACTTATCATGGGGTTTCCGGCAGAAACGCTCCCGATGACTGATCCTATGAAGGGATCAATAAGAATATTACCTGTAAAAACTTTCTGGTATGCTTCTTGCGGGATAAGAGCTTTAAGCAGGCTCACAATCATAAGAACTCCGATGAGCATGGGCAGGATATTTAACAAGAGAGTTCCTGATTTTTTTATTGCTGATCTAAGATCCATTCGTTGAAAGATAATCTGATGGGTTAAAAGTTTTTGCCTTTGATGCGGGATCTTATAAGGCGAATTATCTCTTTTTGCATCTTTTTATCAGTCATAAACTGGGGCTTTTCTTTCATGAAATCAAGAAGAATGTCTCCCTTGCGGTAATTACCTTTTGGTCTTCTCAACATGCTATAGTTTTGAAGAAAAGGATGATAGATGGTGTCCAGAAAATCTTCACTACCACTGATAAGTTCGTATAATCTTTCATAGTCACCAAGGTTGGAACAGCAGATACCTTTGATTCCTGTCTCCTGCTCAAACTTAAGGTACTCATGATAAAGAAGGGATAAAGAATCAGTGTTTGATTCATCAGGAATGATTCTCTTGACTTCTGCTTTCATATAAGACATGTTGATGAACTTTGCTACACTTGTCCTCTTGTTACCTTCTTTAACATAATAATTCTGCATGAATTCAAACACTTCAATAGGATGATCTGCCCAATTACATACTCCTTTGTAGACATTTTTCCATTTCGTTGCAAAATCAGTCTCATTGTCCTTGTAAAGAGGGAGGTATGATGGGGAGAAGGCTAATCTACGATCTTTCCTGGCTGGTCCTTGTATGCAACAGGTTTCTATTGTTTCTTTCTTTGGTCTTCCACCTTCAAAATGATGAGGGATATTTTTCAGGACATTTTCAAGACAGGAAACATAAGTATCCCTACCCTTTACCCAATGGATGAACTGCTCTTTCTTTCCCTGGGATACTGCATTCTTGTAGATTTCATCTAACTTTATCTGGTAAGAGTGTGCATACATAAATCAGCAGGGGGCATCCACTAGGAATTATAAGTATTTTGCTGGCTAAAAATAGATATTATTCCAATCATATTCAGGTATATGCGATTTCTGACTGGATTCATCATACTGGATAAATTTGAAGGGGGAAGCATTGAGAAGATGGGTCTGAGTATCTTCGTAATAGAAATCCAAGGGCTTATCTGTATAGGTGGAATGGATATGCCCATAGAACCATAAGGAAGGGCTGAACCTTTCGCATATCTGGGCCAGGTTCTTTGAGGGCCTATGGAAAAAATCTATGTAAGGAACACCTTCAAGAGCTGGAGGTGTGTGACTTATCATGATATCCATCCTTACATTGCCGAAGAAATCCTTCCACTTAAGGTTGCGAATCCATGAAGCAGCATCATTCTCTGAAAAATAGAAAGGCCGATCTCCATAAGCGCAGGCTCCAGAGTAAGCAGCAAGGTGGAGGTCTCGCTCACTTTCCGGCAGGTCATCTTTTGAGATGGTATGGATACCTTCAGTGATTGTGAACATGCCACAGTACAATCGGGAATATTCCATATTGACAGGTTCGGAATCCTGGAAATAGATATCGTCATGATTGCCATGGGTCATGATACGGCCTGGCGGACGATAACGGTCAATGAGAAATTCCATATAGCCAGGACTAAGGTCACCACATCCCAAAAGAAGGTCAATACGTGGAAAAGTGATTTCCTTATCTCTCAATACTTCCTCATCAGAGACGGCCAGTATGTTAATCATAAAGATAAAAGAAGGGAATAAAGATATTTAAAATGTATGGAGAAATGAGCCTATCAAATGAGAAATGGCTACTACTAGGACTGCTATGAATATATGTTCGAATACTGGCCTATAGGGATTTTTATCATGCATGGAGATATAATAGCTGAAGAGTGCTATAAGCCCAATGCCCATGATTATGCTTGTAAATATTGCGATTGATATCTCCAGGAAAAGGATAGGCAATATGAAAAGCATGGCTGTGAAAAACTTTGCAAGAAAAGTGCAGATGGTTGCTTCCCATATATGAGCAGTGGTATTTTTGCCTGCTTCCTCTGAGATATGCACGCCAAGTGCATCTGAGAGACCATCAGCTATGGCAATGACCACAATGCCACTGATTACTACATCACGTGAACCAGTACCTGAATGAAGGCCTACGATAAGACCAAGAGTTGTAATTATTCCGGAAGTGAGGCCAAAACCTATACCTTTCCTTAGAGAAGGCTTCATGATCAGTTTCTATCATAGTAGTTATATAAATCTATGCGAAATCTTAAATATATTGTCCAGTAAATTGTTGTAATGAGCCCAGAGGGTTTTGAGTGGCTGGTTGGACTGTATCTTCAACAGTGTTTTGGTGCAGAGAGGGTGCTCCCTCAAGCAAGGCTGCGTACTGAGAGAAGTTTTGTGACTGTTGATTTCTATTGTTATGATGAGGATGAACTTGATGGAGAGATCTATGAAGTGAAACGGACAGGCATTTCTCTTGATTCATGCGTAGAAAGGTATTATGAGGCAGCTCATTGCAAGCGCAATACATTCAATTCAGGAAGGAATGTGAATATTGACACTGATCGCAAGCATCTGGTGAACCTTATTGTCTATAATGATACAGGGTATCGCCATCCTTTTGCTGATTATACCACTTTTGACATGCTCTGGGAAGATTCGCGCTTCAGGAACCTTTTTTTGCAGGTGCAGGAAATGTCAGATGGTATGATTAAGGATCGGTTTCTTGATGAATTTGAGGGGATCAAAAGATATAGGAATCTCACTTTTTCTACGGCTCATGCAGGGTATGATACAGAATCAGAGGTTATAAGGGTCTCTCCTTGTTCTCTTGTGGTCTATACAGGGCAAATTATTTAAAGCTCTTTATAAATAAAACAGATATGAGGGTTATCACATGCTTTTTGTTCATAATCCTTGCTACAAGTGCAAGCGCTTATTACGCTGATGTTGAGATAGTGGTAGAGGAAAATGGGCTTGTAAGCATAAAGGGTAATACCAACCACCCTGTCCTGGACCAGGACAGATCACCTGACTTCACTTCAAAAAAGGGGAAATACTGGTTATTGAACATTACCACTGATGACACCTTCAGCAGCATGATCTATAAGCTCAGCCTTCCTGATAATTCAGAGGTGAATTACCTGAGGGCACCTGCACTATCGCGAATATCTGATAACAATGGTATTATAATAATCGGTGCTGGAGAGAACAAGACATTCAATCTTCTGGTGCAATACAGGATAGAGAGACCTGGTGCTGATAATTTCCTTGATTGGACAATTATGGCTATTATTGCAGGAATATTAGTGATAGCAGGAGTAATAATATTTATAAAAAAGCGAAGTAAAGAAGATTATGCGCTTACAAAAAGACAGGAGAAGATTGTCAGGGCTTTACGAACGCATAAGCGCCTGACACAAAAAGAGCTGGAAAAGATGCTGAACATACCAAAATCTTCATTGTCGCGAAATATAGAGAGTCTTCAAAGAAGGGAGATCATACACAAGGAACAGACAGGAATGTCCAATGTTTTGACACTGGTTCCACAGCGTTCCGGTAAATTCCGGCAAAAATAGATATGCTGTTCCCTCTTATTACAGCAAGAGGTGATAGAATGAAACAAATTTTAGTATTGGTCTTTCTGCTGACCATGAGTTTTGTGGTTGCAGAAGAACAAGTAGGAGCAGTTGACAATGACCAGGGTGCTGAGGTAAGACTACTGCAGCTTGAGAAATCAGTGATGCAGAATATTGAGGCTGGTGAGACTGTTGTTGCAGAGGTTATTGATGATAACCCAGAAGCAAATGTTTCTGACATGCAGTCTATAATTGCAGAGCTTGAAATCCTTAATGAAGAGGTCTCAGCCCTGCTTGAAACTGATTTGAACGCTACAGAAGCTGCAGAAGAGTTCGTTTTGGTCAAGCAAGAGGCAATAAGCCTGAGCAGGGACTTTAAAGCTGCAGCACGTGATATGATCCCTGAGAAAGAACAGGAAAAGGTCAGGGAAAGGGCACGCAATGCAAGCAATGAGGAGCTTGATCAGTTGAAGGAACAGGTAAAAGAGCGAATAAATGAACACAATGCTCTACAGGTACAAAGAGTCCTTGAAAGAATGGGTAAAGAGAACAGTACCCTTGTTGAGAATGTACGAAACGGGCAGATGAATACAGGAGAAGCAATATCCTCTGTTGCAAAACAGTATAAAGGTCTTGGCCAGGAAAAAAGAGAAGAAGCACTGGCACAGGCTCGTGAAGATAAAGTAAAGGCCCAGGTACATAAGGATTCTGTTGAAGAGAAAACAAAGAACATAGCAGAGCGTATCCAGGAAAGAAGGGAGAACCGAAAAGAGCAGGTCCAGCAAAGGCTTGAACAGGTCAGGGAAAGAGTCAACCAAAAAGTAGAGAATATGATACCTGAAAATAAGGGGCCAGATGCTAGAGAGAACGAGACATCTGAAGACAACAGGAGTGAAGTACCCGAAGACAATATGACTGGAGGTATGGGAAGATGAGACTTGCAGTATTGATAGCAGGCATTATGCTGGTTGCACTTTTGACTGGTTGTACCACAGACACAACTGACGGCACAGATGAGACAGATACAACCGATGATACCACGGATGAAACAACCGGGGACTCGTCAGAAGTGGAAGAATCAATGGAAGACCAGATGATATCAGACGATGTTGAAATCGGCGAGATGATCTGATTTTTTATTTTTTTATTTCTAGAGAGTTCATACTTATCAAGGAAGATACTAGTGCTGTGTAAGCAATATACCAACCTGTCAGAGATCTATGAGGATATGATTGACATCTATGAGATGATGTGGGAGGATCTAGACACTCTTTTATAGTAGTAACCTTTTCTTGAATCTGGAATGAAAACGATTCGTGGATTCGCGCGAAGATGGAAACTGCTTGTTGAAATTCAGGAAAACGACACGTATTGGTCTGATATGATAATGGTTGTGCGAATCCTTCATTAGGCAAGTTTCTGGAAAAAATAGAATATACACCAGAACCTGGGTGCTATGAGGGATGGTTCAGGCCTAAGACAAAAGGCTATAATGGACTTCAACTTGATGCTGGTAAATCAGTTCTTGCAGAATTTCTTAATTTTGAAAAGCCAAACCTTGACTATCTCCTGCAACCGGATCCTGAGCTTCAGGACAGATTGGGTTCTGATGAAGATACTTTGATTCTTTCTTCGCCGCAAGGACATGGGATTCCTGTATCAAAGGATCATAATGAATACATAACCAATATGGGTGTTGATACTATCATAGCAGGTATGGGCCTGAAATACTTCAAAGATGGTGAGGGTGTTGCAATGCTCATGCCAAGATTCCCGTGGTATTTGGAAGGAAAATACCCCACGAATATAAATTCGCTTCTTGAGAGCTGGTGTTGAGTATCTTGATCACCATCATTCGAGATCGTAGGATTCCATGAACTTTTTGATGACTGAGAAATCCTGAATATACTGAAAACTCAGTAAGGTTATATACTGTATTCTTTGACTTGTCTTGCGCAATGAAACCTTTTTCACTCGTTCATCTATTCATTTAACAGGAGAATACATTTTAATAAGAGAAGCCTTTAGATAAATTTCATGCTAACTGCACAGGTCAAAAAGGATTATGGAAGTTTCAAATTACAGGACATAAAAGTGAAGTTGAAGCAGGGGCAATTGTTCGGATGCCTGGGACCTAATGGTTCGGGTAAGTCCACATTAGTAAAGATTCTTACGGGGCAGATACAACCAACTTCTGGTACTGTTTCTGTTCTTGGGATTGATGTGGTCAGAAATCCGGTTGATGCCCGAAAGGTCATGGGAATAATTCCTGAGCAGGAATCGCCTCCTTCGTTTCTTACGGTTCATGAATACCTGCAATTCATCTGCAAGGTTAGGGAGGTTGGCAATGAGAAAATTGATGAGTGGTTGTCTTTCTTTGATTTTTCACATGAGCGTGACATGCTGATAAAGGACCTTTCCCGCGGCACTAAGCAGAAAGTGGTTGCAACACAAGCTTTCATCCATTCCCCACGCATGGTGTTTATCGATGAACCACTCATAAACCTTGATCCTGTGATGCAGAAAAAATTCAAGAAATTCCTTGTAGATTATGCTAAGAAGAATACAATATTCCTTTCAACCCATATACTTAGCATCGCATCAGAGGTATGCACAGATGTTGGTATCCTTAAGGATGGAAAACTAGTATTACAGGATACAATGCGTAATATCCGCAAGGGAAAGAAAAATCTGGAGGACTTTTTCATCGGTGCTATAGATGGTTAACCTGCTAAAATACCTGCTTTTGGAAGAGATACGATTGCATAGTGAGATGCGAGGATACAGAAGCTTTAGCCTTTTTCCCCTGGTCCTGTTGCTTGGGACAGGTGTCGTGAGCTATTTTCTAATCAGATTCTCTTCCTTAGGGGACTTTTCATTTGGCAGTGTTGTCATCTTTTTTGCGTTCGGCATCATGTGCGGCACCTTCGGGCTGCATGCAACAGATTACCTGGAGCGGCGGTTCGGAGATTACGGTAAACTATTCTCAAATACAATGGTGCTTCCCATCAAATTACGGCATGTGTTCCTGATGACCGCATTGGGTGATATGATCTTTTATTTCGGATGGTTCATACTTCCCTTGCTTGGAGGTGTTACTGGTGCTTTGGTTTTTGCAGGAAAAAGCGTTGCATTCATGCCCTTACTTTTGCTTTCCATAACATGCGCTTTCATGATTGGAATGGGTGTCTCTTTCCTCCTGACTGTTGCCATTAACCAATCTTGGTCACTTTTTGGCATATTCTTTGTACTGAGTGCAAGCGGACTTGTTTACTCATTTCTCCCTTACAGTTTATATGTTGAATTTAGTTTACTAGTACTTATAGGTAACCTAGCTGCAATCGGTATTTTGTTTGGGCTAGCCGCACTATTGGTAGGCAATGAATTCCATACACGAAGGAAGGGGAAGCATCATTCTCTTCATTTCAGAGGGAATCACTTACTGTTCAAGGATTTTATTGATCTCTATCGAACGCATGGGTTGTTCGCAAAACCATTATTTAATGTGGTAATCCCTTCAATACTCATGCTGATGCTTCTTGGAAGCCTGAACATCCTTGAAGGTGAGCTTGCGCTTGTCACGCATAATCTCGTGTTTGCCGCAATATTGTTGGGAACACTCTCCATCAATTTCTTCAATGTATTGCTGGCGATGGGGATTATCATAGGATTTATTTTCTTGGTTTCAGCCTCGGTCTATATCATAAAAGAATATTATGGGCTAACATGCAGCTGCCATATGACCCTACCAATCTTTATTTTTGTATTGACTTCTCTTGGAGTATTTGTAGGAATATTGACCTATTATTTCCTTTCAAAGTCCTTTTCACAAAAAAAGAATAAACTATTCGGGAATATCGAGAAAACCCTTAACTTTCTTGAGAAAGAGGAAAAAGAGATAGTCACTGTCCTTATAAAGGAAGGGGATCTTGCCCAGAATAAGTTAAGCAAGATAACAAAGATTGATCCAGTAAAATTATACAGAAGATTGTCAAGCCTTGAAGAAAGGAAAATCATAAGAAAGGAGAAAAAGGGAATGACCAATATTATACACCTGGAGAATGAATTCAAAGAGATTTTCATTAAATGATATGGAATCCAAAGGTTATTTCACTTTTTGAAAGAATAATTTATAAATTATTTCACATTTGAAATTATATATGGATTCAACTATTAAACAGAGATTGATAGGTCTGCTTGCCTTATTCTTACTAGCAATGGGCAGCATCAACCTTGCTGCAGCCCAGAACGATTCAACCAAGGTATATTTCTTCTGGATGGAAGGCTGCCCTCATTGTGCTTCTGAAAAACCTTTCCTGGAAGAGCTGGAGGAAAAATATCCTCATATGGAATTGAAGAGTTTTGAGGCAAATGAGAATGTACAATTGTTCAAGCAGGTCGCAGGGGCCTATGGCACAACAGCAAGAAGTGTACCTGCAACATTCATAGGTGACAAGCACTGGGTTGGTTTTTCTGAAGATATGGAACCAGAGATTGAGAGAAAAGTACAAGAATGCATAGATGAGGGGTGTGTGAGTCCTGCTGAGGATGTAATAGAATCAGAATCCCCAGAGACTGAAAAAGAGACAGAGACTGAAGAAAAAGAGACAGAACCTGATGAAAATGATACACAGGAAATAGATGAGATTCCCAAAAACGGCTCAGAAAGCCATGAGTTATGCGTACATGTTTTCCTTGACTACAGCTGTGGTGAATGTGAAGAGGCAAAAGAGTTTCTTGAGGGATTAGGATATAATATCATGTTTCATAATGCAAACAATGAGAGCGAGTTGTATGAAAAATTCAAGGAAACCTATGGGCTTACAAAGGCAGGATATCCTACTGTCTTCATAGGAGATACTTATCTTATAGGAATCGATGCCATCAAGAGAAATTTTGAGGAATTAGCCAAGGAATGCAAAACAAAGGATTGCCCTTGTCCTGCTGAGAAGATAAAAGGGATAACCCCTTCAATGCCACAGCGTGATTTCAAGTCTGAAGTGACTAAAGAACTTGATCTCCCATTGGTTGGGACAGTTGATGTGGGAAGCATGCCTCTTGTTGTGATGACCGGCCTTATGGCATTCATAGATGGGTTCAACCCATGCTCATTATGGGTGCTTACATTCCTTCTAGGGATTGTTATCTATACAGGTTCACGAAAGAAGATCTTTCTTGTGGGCATGACATTCCTTCTTATAACTGCAGCAGCCTATGGTGCGTTCATGGTAGGGCTACTTAACGTGTTCTCATATATAGGTTATACTTTCTGGATCAAGATTGGTGTTGCAGCAATCGCAACTTTGTTTGGGGTTGTCAATATAAAAGATTATTTCTGGTATAAGAAGGGAATCTCTTTTACAATCCCTGATAAGTTCAAACCAAAGATATTCAGGGAAATGCGGAATATAATGAATCCAGACAGGTCTACTTTAGGGATGCTTATTGCAACATCACTGATGGCCCTTGGCATTGTCCTGGTTGAGCTGCCATGTACTGCCGGATTTCCAATGATCTGGACAAACATACTTTCACAGCACGAAATCAGCGGAATAGCATTTGCCGCTCTTTTAGGATTATACCTGATCATATACTTGCTGATAGAGTTAGTAATCTTCTTTACTGCAATCATCTCCCTGAATGCTGCAAAATTTGAAGAGAAACACGGCAAGGCACTAAAGCTTGTGGGTGGGATGATAATGCTTGGATTGGCATTTGCATTATTATTCATGCCTGAACTCATGAACTCAATCATGGGGACAGTCTACATATTCGGAGCTGCAATAGGATTGTCAATCCTGATAATGCTTTTGCAGCCAAAGAAAAAGATAAAAAAGGTGATAAAATGAATTTACCTGACAATCTAAAATACAACAAGGACAATTCTTGGGTAAAAGTTGAAGGAGACATAGCAACTGTTGGGGTTATAGAACCTGCAGCAAAAAAGGTCGAGTTTGTTTTCATACAACTGCCTGAGAAAAAGGAGATCAAGAAAGGAGACACCTATGTCTCACTAGAGGGTGTGAAGTGGTCAGGGCACTTGTCCAGCCCTGTAACAGGAGAAGTCATTGAAGTGAATGAACCCTTGTTTGATGAACCATCAAAGATCAATGAGGATCCTTATGGAGAATGGATAATGAAGGTGAAGCTTGATGATCCAAAAGAAGCTGAGAATCTTATGGATAGTGAACAAGCTAAAAAGGAGTACGAAAAATGAAATATCTCTGGATAATGATTGCAATTATTGCACTAGCAGGCTGTTCAACTGATAATAATGCAACAGGAGATGCTGTCAGTGAAATAAATGAAGATAGTAGCGATGGTGAAAAGGTAACAGTTTACTTTTTCTGGGGCGATGGATGCCCGCACTGCGCTACAGAAAAAACTTTCCTTGAACAGATGGAAAGCAAGTACCCTATTGAAGTGAAGATGTTTGAGACATATAAAAACCCGGAAAATGCCCAGTATTTCCAGGAATTCGCGCAGGCTCATGAATTTCAGGCAAGAGGTGTTCCTGCAACATTCATAGGTGAAGAGCACTGGGTAGGATTCGCAGAGCGAATGAAAGAAGAGATGGAAGAAAAGATCAAGGATTGCATAGATAATGGTTGCCCAGACCCAGGAGATAAGGTGAACTGATTAAGGATGGATCATGATGAGAGTTGTTATTATCGGCGGGGGAAGTGCAGGGACAACGTGCGCTTTTGAGCTTCGAAAGCTGGATAAACAAGCAGAGATAACAATACTTGAAAAGGGAAACCATACACAATATTCACCCTGCGCACTGCCTTATGTGGTATCTGGAGAAATAAGAGATTTCAAGGATATCTTTCTATTCAGTGAAAAGGATTATTCTGCAAATGATATCAGCCTTAGCCTGAACTCTTCTGTTGAAAGGATTGACAGGGAGGACAAGACAATAACTTTCACAAGAGAAGGAGAGACTCAAGAACTAAAATATGATAAGTTGGTCATTGCTACTGGAAGCTCTTCATTCGTTCCTCCTATTGAGGGTTTAGAAAGCACCAAATACAAGGTACTTAAGACTATAGAGGATGCAAAGGATATCTCACCAAAAGGTAAGTCAATAGTTATTGGTGCAGGCATGATTGGTGTTGAGCTTGCAGATTCTCTGGCACAGCGTGGAGAGAATGTATCCTTGATTGAGGTTAAGGAGAATATACTGCCTGGATTACTTGATAAGAAGATGGCTGGAAGGCTAAAGGAATATCTTGATTTCGATATATATGAGGAGATGCCGGTAAAGATATCAGAAAATAAGGTTTCAGATATTCCTTTTGACAATCTTTTCATATGCACAGGGATGAAACCTAACATTGCTCTTGCTAAAGAGTGTGGGATTGAGACAGATAAGGCTATTGTCATTGATGATTATCTGCAAACATCTGATGAGGATATCTATGCCTGCGGAGACTGTACAGAGGTTACTGAGTTCTATACAGGAAATAAGATTGTGAGCGGTCTTGGGACAACTGCTGTAAGGCAGGCAAAGATTATTGCAAAGAACATCCTGGGGGGAGAAGAGAAGTTTCCGCCTGTGATGAATAATTCTGTAACAAAACTAAGAAGGGTTTTTGTCGGGTCTGTAGGGACCACGGGAAGTGTTTCTGCAGAGTATGCTGGTCCTGCCAGGGCAGAGTATTACCCCTCTGATGAGAGGATTGCAGTCAAGCTTTTCTGTGACAGATCAGGAATAGTCATAGGAGGGCAACTTATAGGTACAGAGGTTGTTGGAAGGCTTGATCTTATAGCGCTTGCAATAAGCAAGAGCATGCATGTAAGGGAGCTTGCAGAACTTGAGACCTGTTACAACCCTGCATCAGCACCTATATTTGATCCAGTATCAATAGCTGCGCAGATATGCATGAAAAAAATACGATGATACCAGACTGGATAAGAACAGCTCCTTATGATAAGGAATCTTTTTTGAAGACAAAAGAACTTGTACAAGAATATAATCTTAATACTGTGTGCATGGAGGCAGATTGTCCAAATCGCTATGAGTGCTTTTCAAAAGGAACTGCAACCTTCATGATCCTTGGGGATACCTGCACAAGGAATTGTAGATATTGCAATATAAATAAAGGTAAGCCAAAAGAAGTTGATCCTGATGAACCTCAAAGGATTGCACAAGCTGTTAAGAAATTAGACCTGAATTATGCAGTAATCACCTGTGTCACAAGGGATGACCTGGAGGATGGCGGTGCAGGCCAGTTTGCAAGGACAATAGAGAGAATAAGAAAACTTAGCCCGGGCTGTAAGATTGAAGTATTGATCTCTGATATGAAAGGGGATTTGGGGGCACTAAAGAAGATAATTGATGCCGGACCTGATGTATTGAACCACAATATTGAGGTTGTGCGTGGATTGTTTTCAGAACTGAGGCCGCAGGGTAATTATGATGTTTCTTTAAAGATTCTTGAGAAAGGAAAGGAGTCTGGCCTTAAGACTAAATCAGGTTTTATGTTAGGTTTTGGTGAAGATGAAAGCCAGATTATAAACACGCTCAGGGACTTAAGGGATGCGGGCTGCAATATTGTTACAATAGGACAATATCTTAAACCAGATAAAGGTCTTGATGTGAGAAAATATTATACTCCTGAAGAATTCAAAGGCATTGAAGAGAAAGCAAATAAGCTGGGGATAAGAGGTGTACTTGCAGGACCATTGGTGAGAAGCTCATATAAAGCAGGTGAGATCTAGGGGGAGTTCATGAAAAATGAGATATAAGATACTTATTGTTGCATTCATGGTCATATTTACTGCGGGTTGTACACTAGAAGATTTGGATAAGCTAAAATATATGGGAACACAGGAGAACAAAAATCAGGATGTGAGAATCATCAATTTTGAGACTGAGAAATATGCTTATGGCTCTCATGAAAACCTGAAGGCAACAGTAAAAATCGAAAGTGCAATAAAAGCTGGTGGCAAGGCCAGGCTGATAGGAATCAAACCTCATACTTATCACCATATTGATAATACAAAAAGATTAGATTTGAATAAAGGCGAGAACAAGATTGTTTTCAATGTGAAAACCCCTCATTGTACATCAGGTTGCGGAGGAGTTTACCCTGGGCCTTATGACATTACAATTCAACTGAGCTTAAATGATACAGTGGTTGCAGAATCTACAAAAACTATTGAGTTGGTTAGTTAATGGAAAGCTGGAGATTGATAAAATCAATTGAGACAAACGGTGCCATGCAGATGGCAATAGATGAGGCCATACTTATAGAGAGAATCAAGAATAAGGTTCCCACATTAAGGTTCTTTACTTGGAATCCACCCTGTCTTACAATAGGATATTTCCAAAATCTAGAGAAAGAAGTGAACACAGGAGTCGCAAAAGAATTGGGGATAGATGTTGTAAGAAGATACACAGGCGGGGGAGCGGTGTTGCATGAAAAGGAACTGACCTATTCTATAGCAATACCTGAAAAACTGGTTTCAAAAGATATTAAGGAGTCTTATAAGATTATCTGTAATGCTCTTATCAGGGGGCTATCTCTTCTTGGCTTGGATTGTGAGTTCCAGCCGGTAAATGATATAATAGTGAATAATAAGAAGATATCAGGTAACGCCCAGACCAGAAAAGAGGGAGTCATCCTTCAGCATGGGACAATACTCCTGGATGTTGATGTCAAAAAGATGTTCAGGCTTTTGAAAGTCTCTGATGAAAAGATAAAGGATAAGATGATAAAATCAGTTGAAGAAAGGGTTACTTCATTAAAGGAGATTGAAACTACTACCTTTGAAGGATTGCGTGACGCGCTAATAAAAGGGTTTGAAGAGGAGTTTGGAATCACTTTAGAAGAAGATGAATTGACTCCGGAAGAATTAAGCTTAGCTGACAAGCTGTATAGAGAAAAATATTCAACTAAGGAGTGGATGGAGTTAAGATGACTGAGATAGATCATAAAGTACCAGGCGGCAAACTCCTCAGGCTGGAGGTTGAGCTTGATAAGGAGATTATCGGTTCCATAAAGCTTTCAGGGGATTTTTTTGTTCATCCTGAGACAGCCATTGCAAAGATTGAAGGGCTGCTTGAAGGCAAAAGGATTGATGAAGTAGAGGATGTCTTGAATAATTTTATCAGGAAAAATAATATTGAACTGATAGGTTTTGATGCTTCTGACCTGGCAAAGGCTTTAGAGAGGGTTGCTAAATGAAGGGAATGATAGTATTAATGATTGTAGGATTATTATTGGCAGGCTGCGCTAATAAGGATACAACAAGTGATGCATATATTAATGGTAGTGAACAAGTAAAAAATGAAATCACCCTTGGATATTGTCCTACTATGGCTGAGCTTGCAGAAGATATGGCTGAGAATAATAATGTAAGTCTGAAGCCTTTTGGTTCTACTTCTCAAGCATTGCAGGCCCTGAATAATGGACAGGTTGATGTAATTCTAGTAGGAAGGCTTGCAGGGGGACACGAAGTTGGAGCTGTGCATGAAAAAAGATTGAAAGAAGGCCTTACCTTAGTTGGAAAGGAGAAAAGGTTTATCCATGCTGATGAATTGCTGCAGAGCACAGTACATACTGCAGAAGAAAAAGAGATCGTCAAGACATATCTTCCAGATAATGAGGATGTGGTGTTTCATGAATCCACTGAAAATGCAATCAATGAGGGTATAGATGAGATTGTGCTGATAAACTGGACAGATTTTTCTGATGAGTTTGGGTTAGTAATACCTGCTGATAGTACTGGACAGAAGATAGAGAAATTCAGGATTCCTGTTCTTTATTCGTATAGGACGGAGTATATTGAAAGATTGAGGGAGTAATTCAGTTAGAGGAAGAATGGATAAAGAAATAAAAAACAAAACAAAAGAATTTGCTCAGGGGATATTAGAAACCAAGGAGTACAGGGCTTTCCTGTCTGCCTCAAAAGCTCTTAAGGAGAATGAGAAAGCGACTAATCTATTAGAAGAATTTCAACGAAAACAAAGAGAATTGCAAATAAAGGAAGATGATGAATTAATGGATGAACTAAGGAGATTACAATCAGAAGTACAAAAGGATGAGACAATCATGACATTCGTAAAATCCCAGGTGGAACTGATCAATTTATTAAAAAAGACAAGTGATACTATTAGTGAAAAAATCGGGATGCCATTTACAAGTATTGCAGGTGGTTGCTGTGGATGAGAATAATTCTGATTTGATATTAAAGGCAGAAAAGCTTGCACAAGCAATAAGAAACAGCGAGGAATTCAAAGAACAAGATTTTGTTGCAATACAAAATATTCTTACCGAGTGCAACAAAGAAATCTCTGAGTTGATACAGGTCGACTATGCAATGGCCTGCCTGGCGAATACTGAGTAGGTTGATAATCAAGATAATCTAAAATAGAGCATAATCACAAAAAGATGGGATCATCTTATTAAATGTAGTTATAACACTTCCTCTTCGGGGAAGTTGCTCCTCCTGATTATCTCTCGAGAGTTTTGAATATGCTATGCACATCAAATCAATAATTTTATATAATACATATCAATCCAAATTGATATGAGCGATGGATTTAAACTTCTAAAGGTGTTGGGTGAGGAGACAAAATATAATATTATTAAATTCCTGCTTAGTGGGGAAAAGTGTGCATGCAAAATACCTTCAAAGATTAGAAAGACACAATCGAATACATCCATGCACCTGAAAATACTCAGAGACGAGGAAATAGTCAAGACAAGAAGGGATGGGAAAAGAATAATGTATTCAATCAAGGATACAAGGGTAAAAAAGATATTCAGGGTTTTGGAGAAAACAAGATGACTGATTGGTTTGGTATTCCCAGGCTAAAAATTTTATGAGTGGTTATTATGGGTTCGGATAATGTGAGGGAAATCGTTAAGAAAAAGTATACTAAAGCTGCAAGTGGTTGCGGATGTTCCTGCAACCAGTACAGCAATGACGAAATTGCAGAATCAATAGGATATTCTGAGGAAGAAACCACTTCTGTTCCTGAAGCGAATCTAGGCCTTGGATGCGGAAATCCAACAGCATCAGATGAGATTAAGGAAGGCATGACAGTGCTTGATCTTGGTTCTGGGGCAGGGTTTGATTGTTTCCTGGCAGCCCAGAAAGTGGGGAAAACTGGTAAGGTAATCGGGGTTGACATGACTCCTGAGATGATAAGGAAAGCAAAAGAGAATGCACAAAAGCATGGATACGAGAATGTAGAATTCAGGCTTGGAGAGATCGAGAACTTAGATCTAGAAGATAAGTCAGTTGATATAATCATCAGCAATTGTGTGATAAACCTTTCACCAGATAAGCCTCAGGTGTTCAGTGAGGCATACAGAGTGCTCAGGAAAGGTGGAAATATGCTGATCTCAGACATGGTTCTTTTGAAAGAATTGTCAGAAGAACATAAAAATGATCCTGAGCTTATCGCTGGATGTGTTGGTGGAGCAGTACTAAAAGAGGAATATCTCAGGATGCTTGAAGAAACAGGTTTTTCTGTAAGAATAATATCAGAGGATATACAGATAAGTGACAGGCAATACGGGGGGCTCCCTGTATCAAGCCTGAAGCTAAAAGCAATAAGGTGATACACATGAAAATCGAGATACTTGGAAGCGGTTGTCCTAACTGCAAACAACTGGAAGAGAATGCTAAGAAAGCGCTGGAAGAGGCTGGAAAAGAGGCTGAAGTCGTAAAAGTGGAAGAGATAGACAAGATTGTAGGGTATGGTGTCATGTCAACTCCAGCAATTGTTATTGACGGGGAAGTCAAGAGCTATGGAAAAGTTGCTGATGTTGAAGAGATAAAGCAGTGGTTATGATGGAGAGAAAGGATTGGCAGTGGCTAATAGGAATCGTATTTACCTTTGCAGTGTTTTACCTTGTACCACAAGAAAGTACATGGTTCACGAACTCTGTTGTCTCTGGTGTCAATCTTTTGAGTGAATATGCAAAAGAGCATGTCTTGACCTGCCTTGTGCCTGCCTTGTTCATCGCTGGAGCAATAGGTGTACTTGTCGGGAAGGATAAAGTGCTCAAATACCTGGGTGGGGATGCGAAAAAATATGTGTCTTATGGGATTGCCTCTGTTTCAGGAGCAATACTTGCAGTCTGCTCATGCACAATCCTCCCGCTTTTTGTAGGTATCAGGAAAAGAGGGGCAGGTCTTGGTCCTGCAATAACATTCCTTTTTTCAGGCCCTGCAATAAATGTTGCTGCAATCTTTCTTACAATAAGTGTTCTTGGGATAGAGATAGGTCTTGGAAGGATACTTTTTGCAATACCTCTTTCAATCATAGTAGGTCTTAGCATGAGCCTTATCTTCAGGGAAAAAATTGAGAAAGGCGGGCTTTTGATGCAGGATTCCAAAAAAGAGGTCTCAACCATTACAATGGGTATTTTCTTTCTCTTGATGATTGGAATATTAGTTGTAAACGGCCTGCAGGTAGCGCAATACATAAAATATATTATTATGGGGGCAATGGCTTTAGTTGTTATTGTATTGGCGATCTTCAAATTTACAAAGGAGGTGCGTAACCAGTGGCTTGAAGAGACATGGAAATTTTCAAAGCTGATACTGCCGCTTCTTTTTATCGGAGTTTTTGTTGCAGGATTCATAATGCCTCTTCTGCCGGAAGCCCTTATTACAGATATAGTAGGGCAAAATACGGTGCTTGGAAATCTTGTTGCATCAATATTTGGTGCATTCATGTATTTTTCAACATTGACTGAGATCCCAATACTGCAGGCATTGATTGAAAAGGGTATGCATTCGGGGCCTGCTCTTGCTTTGCTCTTGGCAGGGCCTTCTTTAAGCCTTCCAAATATGCTTGTTGTAAGAGGGGTTCTTGGAAACAAGAAAACAGCTGTATATGTTGGGCTTGTTATAGTGTATTCAACGATTGCAGGATTGATTTTTGGAGGGATAGTATGAGATTTATGATTGTTCTAATTATGTTGACTATGGTAATTGCAGGTTGTACTGGCTTGGATGAGTCAAGCACAACAGGGAATAGTGTAGCAGAAAAAGATTCAACAGGGAATACTGGGGCAGAGGATTCAAATGCGGCACCAGAAGATTCAAATGAGATAAATATCGACAAGCTTGAGATATATCATTTCCATGGGGCAAATCAATGTTATTCATGCATTACAGTAGGGGATTACGCAGAGGATACAGTGAATACTTACTTTAAGGATGAGCTTGAATCCGGAAAGATTGTATTTGATCATATCAATGGCGAGGTTCCTGAGAACAAAGAATTAGTACAAAAGTATGGAGCTACAGGTTCATCACTTTGGCTTGGGGTTTATGATGATGGATTTACAGCAGAGCAGAATACCCAGGTATGGTACAAGATAAAGGACAAGCAGGCTTACATGAATTATCTGAAAGGCGTGATTGAAGAAAAACTTGCAGGGGAATAGAATGGGATTAATGGAATTCATGGAAACTATGGGAACAAGTGACATAGCAATAGTTGCTGCATTCTTTATAGGGCTTATGACAGCAATCTCACCATGTCCATTGGCAACCAATATCACTGCAATCGCTTATGCTTCTAAGAGGATAGATAACAGCAAGCATACTCTGCTAGTAGGCTTCCTTTACACCTTGGGAAGGGTTTTTACTTACACCTTGATTGCATCCCTTATCGTGTGGTTCGGATTAAGCTCACAGGCAATATCTTTTACCCTGCAGCATTACGGGGAGATGTTTCTTGGTCCTTTGCTGCTACTGGTAGGGATCGTGATGCTTGATATCATTAAACTGAACTTTTTGAAGAGCAGTGATAAGCTAAATAAGCTCAAAGAAGATCTTGCCAAAAGGGGTTTTTTAGGGAGTTTCCTCTTGGGAGTGATATTTGCATTGGCATTTTGCCCTTTCAGTGCAGTGCTCTTTTTCGGGATGCTTATACCAATAGCTCTTAGCGCAGGAAGCGGAATACTAATACCTGGAGTATTTGCTATCGCAACAGGACTTCCGGTCATAATATTCTCTTTTGTCCTTGTTTATAGTGTCTCAAAACTAGGGCAGATAATGAACAAGGTGCAGACTTTCGAAAAATGGATGAGAAAGGTTGTGGGAGTTGTGTTTATTGGTGCTGGAATTTATTACATATTTCTTTTATTCTGATCTTTTTCTATCAGATAACTTAACTGAAGCTCAGATGCGAGAATGAGTTAAGATTCATTCAGGTCGTATGAGTCCATGAACTTTCTGATCATATCAAAATCCTTGATGTATTCAAATCCTTTCTTATTCAATACGTAATACTTATTCTTCTTATCCCTTACCTCCTCAATAAAACCTTTCTCAATAAGAGACATAAGATATTGTTTCATCATTTGAGAGGAAAGATTTGACTTGTAGAGGATATGAGTAGGTTTAGCTTTTCCTCCCTTGTCCTGTATAGCCTTCAGGACGTCGTATATTATCTCAATCCTCTCTCGTTTTATCATCGCCTAAACACCAACAAAAAGTTCCAGACTATAAGCACATAGGATATCAACTCAAGCACGTGACCAATAACATAGAAAAAATGATGATCTACTGAGATAAGGAAATGGACATGTCCAAAAAATAAGAAAGCAAATGCTAATGTAACGAGTAATTGATTCTTGTGCTTATATTTTATGTAATTAGAAGCATAATGCCATGTGATGAAAAAAAGCAAGATACTTGCAACAAGGTAAAATGTGTATAATGTATGTCCACTCACAAAGATTACAGACAAGGACAAGATTGTCAAAAGCCATAGCAAGCGGCTTCTGGTTTCCTTGAAGGTAATGAATAGCAAGAAAACCAACCCCATCGTAAAAAGTAATGCATGTACCAATAAACCAAAACTGTTCAAAAAATCTACTGCGAGAACCTGTAACAGGTTCTCAAGATTATTGAGTTGTATCAGGATAAGTATATTGAGTATTGTTTGCAGGAAATAGGATATAGATATGCAAGCAAAAGCCAAACTAAAATAGAATACATATCTTTGGGAGGTCTTTTTATAGATATAGAATGCAAAAAATGACACAAATGCGGTTATTAAAGTGAACAAGATCTCCAGTGCTACATCATACACATAAAACCACGATAGAGAGGGAAAAATCATTTACATTAATATTTAAGAGGTCATTTAAGTTTTTTATGCAAAAAGAATCAGATTTCCTCTTTTTAAACTATTTAAATTATCAAGCATCCCACCATAGATAAAACGGAGGTGAAACCAATGAAAAACGAAGAATTACTAATGAAGGAAGCACGAGTTAACTACTGGGAAATGAACGGGAGGATTAAAATGCAATTTGATGAAGAAGAACTGGAAAATGGAGGCATATCTGATGAAGAAGAGGTGAAACCAATGAAAAACGAAGAATTACTAATGCAGGAAGCACGGGTTAACTACTGGGAAATGAACGGGAGGATTAAAATGCAATTTGATGAAGAAGAACTGGAAAATGGAGGCATATCTGATGAAGAAGAGCTAAGACTCGGAGATATGTACAATTGGATGCAGGACAACAAGGGTAGAATCAGGATATTCGGCAATATGGATACTGTAATTTCCTGATATTTTATACCCTTCTTTATTATTTAAAGAGGGTTCCTCTACTCTATCTTAACTGGATAGCTTCAAGGTAATCACAACAAAATATTTTTAAAAATCGAAAATATTATGCATCCTTAGGGGGTGCTTATATGATTATCGAAAAGAAGATCTTCCTTTTACTAATCGTTTTAATGCTTTCTTTTCTGGTAGCCTGTGACAATGTGGACACAACACAACAGGAGGAGCAACAAGCTCCAGCAGAGAATCAACAAGGGGAAATGCCTTCTGAAAATCATTCCACATCAAAATATGAAGAGTTCCAACGCACTTTACAGGATAATCCTGAATATCATGTAGAATACGAATTAACTCATTCAAATGGCAATAAAGAGAATGTTGTTATTTATACAAAGGATGAAAACACCCGTATGGAAATTGAATCAGATGACAAAATGGTTACAGTATGGATGAACGGGAAAAATGTTTTAGACTACAAAGGGCAATGTATTGATTTGGATAGTGCAAGCCAATTTGGTTTTGACCCAAAAAAACTTTATAAAAAAACAACAGTTGAGGGAACTTTCAAGTCTGAGGATAAATATTTAGATGTTTCTTCTGCCGGCACTAAATCAATTGCAGGTCAATCTACAAATTGTTTTGAGTTTGTTTATGAGACCAGCGAATTTAATCAATTAACAACATATTGTCTCACTGATGATGGTATTCCTGCTTTGTTAGAGACAGTAAATAGGGATACTGGAGAATCTTTATCAAAAGCAGAGGCAACAACATTAGAGGATTCAGTTAGTGACGATGTGCTGGAGCCATGCGAGCCTAACGTAGATGTTACAGATTTTATCTAACTTCTTACTTTTTTTTGAAATTTTTGAGGTTATAATCGGTTTCGACTTGTAGTCCTATGGTTTGACAGAATCCTGTGCCATACTCATTCCCTCTTGCTACTTAAGAAAGCGGGCATTTACTGCTACGATGATTGTACTAAGGCTCATCAAAGCTGCACCTACAGCAGGTGATACCATTATCCCATAACCATACAATACTCCAGCAGCCAAGGGGATTGCAATAATGTTATAGCCGGTTGCCCAGAATAAATTTTGTATCATCTTCTTATGTGTTGCTTTCCCGAACTTTATAAGTGATACCACATCATTAGGGTTACTGTTGACAAGTATTATATCAGCAGTTTCGGCAGCTATATCTGTTCCTGAACCAATCGCAATCCCAACATCTGCCTGCGCAAGTGCAGGAGCGTCATTCACCCCATCCCCTGCCATCGCCACAAATTCATTCGTTTGCAGTTCCTTTATCTTAGCTTGCTTTTGATCAGGGAGTAGTTCTGCAAAATATCCATCCAGACCAAGCTCGTTTGAAACACTTTCTGCTGTACTCTTGTTATCTCCTGTGAGCATCCAGCATTTTATGCCTGAATCCTGCAACTTTTTAACTGCATCAAAAGACTCATCCCTGATAGTATCAGCAAGTACGATAACTCCTGCAGGCTTATCCTCTATTAATATATAAACAAATGTTCCATTCTCCTCTAACTTGGGTGTTGAGAGATTATTATTCCTGATGTATCCCTCACTTACAAGCTTAATATTTTTCCCTGAAACTTTTCCTTTCACACCTTCGCCTTTCATCGCCTTAAAATCCTTTGCAACTAAGGTTCTTGCATTAAGCTCTTTTGCTTTTGAAACAACCGCTCTTGCAATAGGATGCTCTGAATATCTCTCAAGTGCAAAAGCTATCTCTATCAGTCCTTTTTCATTGTATTTATTGTTAATAACTTTAATGCTACTTACGTCAAAACTGCCATGAGTTAATGTGCCTGTCTTATCAAAAGCTACTGTTGAAATCTTACGGGAGTTTTCAAAAGCAGTCCTATTCCTTATCAGTAGGCCGTTTTTTGCAGAAAGTGTAGTTGAGACTGCGCTTACAAGGGGGATAGCCAACCCTAGTGCATGAGGACAGGTGATAACCATGACAGTTGCCATCCTTTCTATTGCAAAAGCAAGATCAGGCCCATAGAAGAACCAGAAAGCAAATGTTGCAATTCCTGCAGTGATTGCAATGAATGTGATCCATCTGGCTGCCCTGTCTGCAAGCCTTTGTGTCTTGGACTTTGATTTTTGAGCATTCTTAACTAATTCAATAACCTGATTCAGATATGATTCTTCTCCTGTCTTCTCTAGTTTTACTTCAAGTGTGCCTTCACCATTGATAGACCCGCCTATTACCTTATCTTCAGGTTTCTTCTGGACAGGCTTTGACTCTCCTGTTAGCATGGACTCATCAATGTAACTCTTACCTTTTACAATAACCCCATCAGAAGGGACCTTTTCTTCCGCCTTTATAAGGATTAGATCTCCTTTTTTCAGGTCAGTTATCTTAACATCCTTGATATCATTGCCTTTTTTCAAATGAGCTGTGTCAGGAAGCAGTTGAGAAAGTTTTTGCATTGCTTTTGAAGCTCCCATCACTGATCTCATCTCAAACCAGTGGCCAAGAAGCATTACATCAATTAATGTAGCAAGCTCCCAGAAAAAGAACTTGCCCTTGAGACCGAAGACAACTGCAGAGCTATACGTATAGGCCACAATTATCGCAACCGCAATAAGAGTCATCATGCCTGGCTGTTTTTGCTTTAGTTCGCTGAATATGCCTATGAGAAAAGGCCAGCCGCCATAAAAAAATACTAGCGTTGATAAGGCCCATAGAAGGTAACTATCAAGCGGGAAAGTTAAGCTAAGTCCTAATTGCTGGATTAATGGGGAGAGGAGAAGAATGGGTATACTTATAATAAAAGATATTATGAACCTTTTCTTAAAGTCCATAATCATGTGCTCATGGTGATCTGAATGATCCATTAATTCTCAAGCTCCTTTTTCTTCTTCTCATATTCAGTTTTGGTAATCTCTCCCCTAGCATACCTTTCTTTGAGTATATCAAGTGGCTTTTGCTGTTGAGATTCTGTAGATCTTTTCACAACCCAATAGATCAGAAAGATTACCGCTGCCAAGAACAAAATCATAAAAAATAGTCCTATAAAGCCAAAATTCCAGAACATATGGCCTGATCCAGGATACATGTGTCCCCAGTCATTGCCATGTACAAATTGTGCCGATAATAATGGCACTAGTAGAGAGATTTTTCTCATTTGTACCCACCCCTATGTCTAAAAGAAAAATTAATATTTAAATTTACCCTTGCGGATTTTTATTAGATTTTGTTTTACAGTAGGAATATAGTGTGGACTTTGCAAATCTGGTTATTTACTTCTTGTTTCAATTAATAATTAAAAAAAATCAACCTATTATTGTTGACAATTGATCCTATTGGTAAGGGTCTTCCTGCTCAGCCTGCTGGTAAGGGTCTTCCTGCTCACCTTGCTGGTATGGATCTTCCTGCTCAGCTTGCTGGTAAGGGTCTTCCTGCTCACCTTGCTGCATACCTGCATCCTGCTGGGCGAGTTCTGAGTTTGGGTCGCAACCTGCCAAAAATAACATTGCTACCAAAAACATCAATATTGCTACTATGCCTAACCTTTTCATTTTATTATCACCTCTGCTCACTTAAACTGAGCCTTTGGTTCATTTGTCTGTCTGGATTGCTGAATTCTTTTGGGGGCTTTCAGCATCATCCTTCATATCCTCTACTAAAGGATATGCACTCTTTCATTCTCTTTTGTCTCATGTATCAAAAAATCCTTCGCTGTGTTGATCCGATTCTTTGTTGTACAAAAGAGATTTTTCTGGCAAGATTTTCCCATGGGGATTCGATTTCTGCTCAGCTTCTTACATTGTAATGTCAAGAAGTCTTATAAAAATTTTATGCAGGGAAAATCATGAATAACCTGGCAAATATCAGACCTTGACAAAGAAACCATAATCATGCTTACTAAATAAGTCAAACACTGACAGCCCCAGTGAAATACTGATGGAGAAATCATATTTTAATAGATTATACTGAAATGTGTAATCCATTTATAGAATATTTACTTAAATTTTTAAAATCCAATCATATCATTAAATCATGAAGTTTTTTTTCATGCTTTTAGCAGTATTTGTATGTCTTCCTCTAGCTTTAGCTATTGAAAGTCATGATATTACATATACAATAGAAAATAATTTGATAAAAGCAGAGCATTTAATAGAAGTTGAAAACAGAACAAAATTGGAGATACAAATCCCAGAAGATGCTTATTATTTTACAGTATTAGTTAATAATAAAAATATAAACTATTCTTTAGTTCAAGCATAGGGTTACAAAATACTAAATATTCCTCTTGAAAAAAAGAAAGAAAGAATAGAGATTTCATATCAAACAGCTGCATTCCTTGAAAAAGGAGAAAACTACTATTTTTCAGGTTATGTTGTTCCAGCTAAAACAGATCTTCTTTCAGTGCAATTAATACTACCAGAAAAAGCATTACTTACAAGATATGTAGAATCTTTAAACTCCCCTATAAGTCCAAAACCATTCTCTGTGGGTACTAATGGACGACAAATCATAATAACATGGAAAGAAACAGAACCATCAGGAGCTTTTTCTATATTTGTCGCTTATGAGAACAAAAATTCATTTCCGTGGATCTTATTATTAGAAATAATCTTGATAATCTTAGGGGTTATAGGTTTTTTCTATCACAAGAAGAAGATTAGAAAAGAACTAATGAAAAGAAAGAGAAAAAGATTGAAAACTATAAAAACAAAAGGAATTGAATCTAAAGATGATAAAGAAGAAGAACTAAAAGAAGAAAAAGAGATAAAAGAAGCTATAGTAGAAGAAAAAGAGAAAGATATCAACCATGAAAAATTAGATGCAATCAAGATTACACTAAATGAAAACCAATTAAAGATTATTGAAGCATTGCTTCAAAAAGATGGAGAAGCATCACAAACACAGATACAATATTTAACAGGAGTTCCTAAAAGCTCTCTTAGCAGAAACCTAGAGATTCTTGCACAAAAACAAGTAATATCAAAATTCTATAACGGTACTTCAAATTATTTAAAAATTCACCCTTCCCTTTATAAAGAAATATAAGAGTTCAAACTAGTTCTATTGGATTCTAACTAATTCAATCTGATTCCGCCAAGCGCTTCTATACTGTTCTTGCGTAAATAGTATTAGATCATTTCCAGGGAGGTGCTTGAAATGGTATATATAAGAGCAAAAAGAATAATAAAAGATATCGGAGAATTAGTAATAACTCAAAATGGGCCCCGATGATCAAACAGAAGAATCTGGAGGTTGGAATGACAGGCTGGATTTTCAAACTCAGGAACTCTCAGATATTGCAAAAGACAGAGTATATCAGGGAGTTCCACCAGATTCCACCATGCCTTTATAAACTGTTCCAGCCATTATTGATAGTAGAGGTTTAGCAAAACAAAGACTAAAGATTACTATTATGTAAAACCCAAATAAACAATAGGAAAAGAAGAGAATAACTTTTCTTTTTCCGAGGTGAAAAAAATGAAATGGATAAATACAATAGGTGCTGTATTTGCTATGTTAGTCTTAATGAGTTTCTCAGTAACAGCACAACCGGAATTGACAGATCCAGGAATAACACCAGATAGTCCTTTTTATTTTATGGATAGGATGTTTGATGGATTCCAATCAGCTGAATCATTAGCTGATGAAAGAGCAGCTGAAATGACTTCTATGGCTGAAGAAAACAAAGAAAAAGCTTTTGAAAAAGCAAGGGAAGGATATGATAAAGCAATGGAAAAGCGAGAAAAAGAAGCTGAAGAAAGTGAAGAAAACGCTGAAAAAGTTGCAAGACAAGCAAGTAATCATATGGCTGTACTCGCTAAATTAAGAGAGCAAGTCCCTGAACAAGCAAGAGCAGGAATTGACAGAGCTATGAATGAGAGTGCACAAGGAAGAGAAAAAGCACTTGAATCTTTGAAGGAAAAAAATCCAGAGAAGGCAGAATCTGTTGCAAAAGCAACACTTGAAGAAGTTCTTGCAAATGCACCTGAGGCTGCAAAAGCTGGACTAAAAAGAGCATTAGAAGCACAAGGTACAAAAGGAGGAGCACAGTCTGGTGAAAATGGTGGATATGCATCAGGAGAAGTATCCCCAGAAGATATCCCTGCAAATCAAGATAAGCAAGGAACTGATGAGAACAAAACAGAAGAAGCAAGGAATGAAATGAGTAATCAAACAAAAGATTCAGATAGTAAAGAAACTCCTGCAGATGAAGCTCAAGGTGGAGAAAACTTCAGAATGCTTGTATCAGATGCACCAGCCGACATCGCAGACTTTGATTACCTTAATGTACATATTGGTAAAACAAGAATAATTAATGGAAACGAGGAAGGATTTGAAGAAAGAGATGTTGATGTAACAGTTGATCTAACAGAACTTGTTGGAGCAGCATCAACAGAAGTCCTTGAAACTGAACTTGAACCAGGAGTATACAGTAAGATTGAATTATATGTAAAATCAGTTGACGCAACTGTAGGTAACGAATCTGCCCAAGTTATGGTACCAAGTGAAAAACTACAGATAGTTAAAGAATTTGAGATTGTAGAAGGTAATGTAACTACATTTGTATTTGACATCAATGTAGTAAGAAAGGGACAAGGTAATGAATACAACCTACTTCCAGTAATCTCAGAAAGTGGTGTTGTCGGAAAAGATCTTGATGAATCTGAAGTTGAAGAAATAGAAGATAATGAAACTGAAGAGGAAAAAGAGAAATCTGAGAACGAAACTGAAGAAGCGGAATGTACAACTGATACAGATTGTGAAACGGGTTATGAATGTGTAAATGAAGAATGTGAGGAGATCGAAACTGAAGAATCAGAAGAGAATCAAACCACAACAGCCTAGGGAAACAGAAGAAACCCAATAGAAGGTTAATTTTCTTATTTTATTTTTAAGTTCTTAGATTACATAAAAAATGTAGGGATAAGGAATAAACAAATCTCTCAATATCCTCTCAACATACATAGCCCTAGAATTCTATTGTTTTAGAAGGTAAAAAAGGAAATTGGAAAAAACGAGTCCCAAAATGTCACTTTTTAGTAACTAGCCCGTCCGTGATTCATGGGTCATTATATAAATAAAAAACTCTGAGAAGGTATTGCTATTCACCCCCAGGTTCGTATAAAGCGAAATATTTTTATATTATAATATTACAATAGTTGTAATAAAATGAAATATAACTTACTGGTCCGGAAACTACATACTCTCGATTGCAAATATATCACTTCAGAGGAGATTAAAGAATATTGTTCAATTCTGGGGATTACCTACAAAGAGGGCATAGTCTATCTTACAAGGACAAAACACCTATATAGAGTATTAAGAGGAATCTTTTACAAGCCGGATATGGAGGAAAGAAAATACAAGGGTCTGAGAGTGAGCCATTATGAAGCATTGGCAGAAGCTTTCAGGATTAAGGGAGTAACCAACTGGTATTTTGGCCTGGAGACTGCCCTTAAAATGAACGGCCTCACCCATGAATTTTTTGCAATGGATTATGTACTCACTGACACAATATCCAGGAAAAGGCCTATGAGCATATTAGGTAATAAGGTGATGTTTGTAAAAGTAAAGCCAAAACTCTTCACTTTCGGCATCAATAGAGATGTTATAAGGTATTCTGACCCTGAGAAAACAATACTTGACATGCTCTATCTTAAGAGCTACAGGGGAGAACGCAATATCATTGACTCCCTGTCAGATTACATAAGAGATTTATCCAAACCAAAGCTAAAGAAATATGCAAAGTATTACAACAAAAAAATGGAGGACCTGGTATCAGGACTATGAAAGACCTTATTGATTACATCAGCAAGAGGCTTGATATATCAAATAAGCCATTGATTGAAAAGGACATCATACTACACAGGATACTTCTGAGACTAAGCAAAGAAGAATGGTTCAGGGATAGTTTTGCATTCAAAGGAGGCACATGCCTTACAAAATGCTACCTTGGTTATTATCGGTTCTCTGAGGATATTGATTTTACATATATTTACCAGAATGAATTCAATGGTATCAGCCAAAAGGAGATCAGGAGGATACTTTCCAAAAAGATTACTAGGTTTATGTATATCCTTTCCGGCATTTCTGATGAACTGGACCTGGACTTTAAGCAAGACAAATCTGACTCCGACTATGTTGAGCTTGGTGGAAGCAACAAGTTTGCAACCTTCAAGCTTTGGTATACCTCAAACATTCTGGGAACGAAGCAATTCATTAAGATACAGGTCAATTTTGTTGAGCTACTACACGAGAAAATCGTGCAAAAGAAGGCAAAATCTCTCTATGATATCCCGGAAGAAGAGATGAAGCTGATGTTTCCTGATTACAAGGAAATTATATATCATATCCCTATAAAATGCTACAGCATAAAAGAAATATTCTATGAGAAAATCAGGGCAGTACTCACGAGAAGAGGGATTAAAGCCAGGGATTTCATTGATGTTTTCCTTATCATGAAGAACGTGAAAATAGGGGATTATAAAGAAAAAGCAGTTGCAAAGATCCGTTTCATGCAAAGGTATGATAAATATGTCAAAAACCTCTCATTTGACCCGGAAGTTGTTCTGGGAGAGGAAGAGAAACTGATGCTTATACCTCTAGAAGAGGGATTTGACAAATTTCTGAAAGATTTTTCAAACAAACTCAGGAAAATACTAGAGGAAGTGTAAATACTCGGAAGTGGTTTTGTAAAAGTTACACAGATCATGTACCATTGACTTTTCTATTGATTTTCCCTGCAAAAAAGTTAATTTTTTGCTAAGAATCAGGTGTGTACAGGTGCTTCTGATTACCCCTCGAATTTGGCAAGGAGAAAGGGTCTCGTGGGAGAACTCAAAAAATGAGTCCTCTCATGTCACGAGACTATTAGTACCCAATTTTGACAGTTAAATAGAAAAATGTTCTTAGCTTGGTAAGTTCTGCAAT
>CAYYOI010000017.1:0-30966 GCA_964473285.1 uncultured Methanosarcinales archaeon
TAAAATGGTTATGATCAGCTAGAAATCATAATGTTGAAAGGATATCTACACACCCACGCAAACAAAAGCTTTATAAAGGGGTTCCTATTCTTCAAACCCATCTGGGGCTGTGGGTTAGCTTGGCTATACTTCCAGGTTTGGGACCTGGTGACCCCAGTTCGAATCTGGGCAGCCCCATACGAGTTGATTACTATGGCAAAAAAGAAAAGATTATCCGGCAGCGCCAAGCGTTTTGGTTCAAGATATGGGCGTAGCATACGGGAAAAAGTCGCAAAGATAGAGAAAACTGCACGTATGAAACACAAGTGCCCATACTGCAACAAGACTAAAGTCCGGCGCCTGAGTGTAGGTATATGGGGCTGCCAAAGCTGTGGATCAAAATTCACTGGTCAGGCATATACTCCAATCCTTAGAGCTATTGCAAAACCAAAAATAAAAGGACCTGAAGATGGTTAAATACAAGTGCTTCGAATGCAACAAAAAAGTTGGTGACGAATTCACCAGAAAAAGGGTAAGATGCCCATACTGCGGCAGCAAGATACTTTACAAGCAAAGGTCTGTCACGACCAAGCTTAAAGCCAGATGAAATACTCTGCCCATATAAGGGTCAGTGATCCACTGGCATACCAGGTATTAAAGCCCGAAGAAACCAGTTTTCACAGGGCAGGCTGGACCATAACAAAAAAAGGCGATATATCAATAACTGCCCAGGATACAACAGCCCTCAAAGCAATGATCAACTCGGTCTCTAAAGCCCTCAACATAATCGAAAAGACCCGTTCAATACAATGACTGAAGACGATATAAAACAGATGCAGTTGCTTGAGCAGAATTTACAGGCATATCTTTCTCAGAAACAACAGTTTCAGGCTCAACTTATCGAGATAAATTCTGCGATTGAAGAACTAGAGCAGGAAAAAGATTCATTCAAGATAATCGGCAATATCATGGTCAAAAGAAAGCCTGAAGACATAAAAAAAGAGCTCCAGGAGAAAAAGGAAAAGATTGAACTCCGGATAAAATCCCTTGAAAAACAGGAAGATTTAATAAAGAAAAAATCCAAAGAACTTCAAGGCAAAGTAATGCAACAAATGAATGAGGGATAAGATGAGTGACCTTGCAAACATCATAGAGTTTCTTCATGAGCTTGAGGATGATAACACTATACCCCGTAACGTAAAGACTAAGATCACATCTGTTATACAGATTCTTGAAGACGAGGGAGACCAGGGCATGAACATAAATCGTGCGCTTGATGAGCTAGAAAAGATATCAAACGATACCAATATGCAGCCTTTCACAAGGACCCAGATATGGAATATCGTAAGCCTTCTTGAGAATATCTAGTTCTTCTTTATTATCTCATGCTTTACCAGTACAGAATTAGGTATGGATATAACATCACCATCCTTAGTTATCAATCGTGTTTCCACCAGATTAAGGTGCTCGATCTTACCCTCTATATCCTTATAACGGATCTTATCACCAACCTTCAAAAAACCCTTCTTCTGCAGGCTAAGTCCCGCGAACATATTAGGTATGAAGTCCCTCACACCAAGTAGGAAGGAAACAATCACGATAAGGATTATCCCTGAGGAGATTATATACAGTATAGTTGTTGTAAGTCCCAGCTGGTTAAGTGCCATGACGATCACAAAAAAATATATGAGATACATGACTGCGCTCGCAACAAATTCCTCCAGGGAGAACTCTTTTCCTGTTGCGTTCTTGAATATATGATTCAATTCTATCTCACCAAGAACCCGCTGGACAAGCTTTCCAGCCATCCTTCCGATGACAAAACCCACCAACAGGACTATAGCTGCAAGTATCAGGTTGAAAAGGAAGCCATCATAAAATGAAGTGGACAAGTCAAACGCCTCAGCTATAAATGTAACATTCATATCAGTATTAAAGGACGTGCACTATAAAAAACTTATTGCAAACCAATTTATATGACCTGACAGCTTTATGACCAATGGAATCAGAATCACGTTTTGTCCTCCGTCAATTGAAATTCTTACTGATGCTGCCCATAACCTTAGTTCTTATTTTATTAAAAAAGAGAAATTTGGGAGAATTAAAGAAACCTTTCCATGATTTTTGCAGCTTTTTTTTCGAACCAAGAATCACCATTACACTCATAACCGTAAATCTCATCACATATATCCTGCAGTTTTTTCTCCCTGTCCAGCAGTATTTCTTCCAACCTGAACACCTATTCACCCTCAATCTGCCGCCGATCATCCTTTCCTGGTTCTTCCATGCAAACCTGGCACATCTTTTCTCAAACATGCTGGCGCTATACATCTTCGGAAGGATAATCGAATCCTTGTTTCAGGCAAGGATGCTTCTCATCTACTTTGGATCAGCATTCATAGCAAGCAGTGTCTCAGCTCTTGCAGGACAAGGTGGAATCGGAGCATCAGGGGCCATAGCAGGCCTGATCTCAGCAGCAATCCTCATAAGACCTTTTTATCTCACCTACCTTATTGCAGGCATACCAATCCCAATAATCCTTATCGGATGGACTGCAATCCTTGCAGACGCAAGCGGAATAATCCATCCAGATCCTGCAAGCAATATTGGCCATTTTGCACACATAGGTGGGTACCTTGCAATAACAATCCTGGTATTCATCCTGAATAAGAAAGAAAGAAAGTTGATGAAGCTAGGCGCAATCATCAACATTATATTTGCCTTAGCACTCTTACTTCTGTAATTTACCCAGGTCATCCAAGAAACGCCTGATGGTCTTTGGAACATGCTGAGGTTGTGTCTTCAGAACTTCCGCAGCTCGTGACAGTGCATCATTATCATATTCCTCAGTACTTGCCAGCTCATAAGACTCAAGAGGTTTGCCCTTCTTCTCAGCTTTCCTGGCTTTCTTCCACAAGGAAAAAAGTTCCTCAGCACGTGCAGGTACCTGTGATTCCTTAACACCCAGCAGTGAAGCAGCTTCCGCAAGAACATCTTTAGTATCCTCATCAACTTTTTCAGCAGCAATCCCAGCAGTAAAAGTTATCCTGACAATCCCATCCTGTATCTTAGTCGCTTTCAGGATCCGTATAGGTCCTACTTCTCCGGTATGTTTAAGGTGTGTCCCACCACATGCCTCTACATCAAGACCTGAGACATCAACAATCCTGACATTTTTTCCAGGCACTGCACCTCCCTGGTAGATACCCATTCCATATTCACGCTCTGCATCACGCTTATCCATGAAGTAAGTCTCAATAGTAAGATCCTTATTCACGATGTCATTGGCAGTATCCTCAATTCTCTTCAGCGATTCATCACTGATAACCTCATAATGGGTAACATCCAGATGCGCCTTTTCCTGGGACTTCTTTGCTCCAGCCTGGTTTATATGCCGCCCTAAAACATGCCGTGCTGCATAATTCACGATGTGAGCCGCTGTATGATGCTGTGCAAGCTGTCTACGCCGTTCCCATTCTACAACTCCCTTGACAGAATCCCCTTCCTTGAAATCAGGTTTTCCCGCAAGCTTATGTACGATAACTGACCCTTGCTTGAACACATCAGATACTTCGATTCCGTTGATTGTCCCAAGATCATGCAATTGCCCTCCTGAAGTAGGATAGAATACAGTCTTATCAAGCACCACATACTCATCAATTATTTTCTGTACCTCTCCTTCGAACTCAAGCAGTTCATAATCATCAAAATACAAGGCTTTAGTCTCTTTTATTCCTGACAGGTCAAGCTGCATCTCCTTTTGTGTTGCATGTTCCTGCTTTGGAGCATTGTGACGCTCAGCAACCTTGCCAAAGAAGTTTGACGGCACCTCAATCTCTTTACCTCTCTTTTGTGCCTCTTCAACAACCATGTATGGGCTTATTCCCTGGCTATCATAAAGCTGTATTAGCTTCTCTTCACCAATATCACTATCTATTATCCTGTCAACAACAGCCTTCATGTTCTGTTTTGTTGCCTCGTACTTCTTTCTCTCGTGATCAAGAATCTGCCCAACCTCTTCCATACCTTCCTTCAGCTCAGGAAAAACTGGTTCAAGTTCCTCAGCATGCAAACGGCAAACATCCGCTAGCCTTATATCCCAGCCGTATTCATCCACAAAACTCAAAGCACGCCTTACAAGGATCCGGAGATTATAACCCCCACCAACATTTGAAGGCAAAGCTCCGTCATGCAAAGCAAAAAGCAGTGTTCGCGCATGATCAGCTATACTGAAGATACCAGACAAAGGAAGCACCTTTTTCTTGAGTTCAGATACAGACAAGCCTATCTTTTCAGCCACATCCTCCCATGCCTTATCTATATCTTCAACCTCATCTATATTAAGCATAGCTGACAAAGGAATGAACTTTTTCATGACTTCCTCATCAATCTTAAGATCAGTCTTTTCAAGCAGGTAATCCACAACTTTAGGATACACTGCCTGGTGCTGGGTTGGTGTCACCTGTGAGAACCAGGCATTCCGCTCCATCCCCATCCCCATATCAAGCACCTTGATATCAAGCCCTTTTGTAGTTCCATCAGCCTGCTGTTCATACATCATGTATACCTGATTACCAAGCTCCACCCCTCGTGAGAAATATTCCATGCAGGGTCCGAAATTGCCTCCACCAGCCCATGCATCCTCATGGAATGTGATTTCGCTGAAAGGAAGACCAAGCCCTTCTTTCAACCACTTCAATATATCTTCAAAAACCTTGTCCTGATCCCATTCTTCTGGAGAGACAAACATGTGCTGTCCAATCATAACAAAACCTGTCTGATGGCTTGCTGTAATCCCTATGTTTTCTATATCAGAAAACCGGATGCTGAATTGCGGTATAACAAGCCTTTTTGCAGGTGGCTCCACCTCCCCGCTTATTACATAAGGCTGGAAAGCAGCAATTGATGCCATCACAAAATCAGCCGTTGGATTCCACCGCGCAACGACAGGATAACGCTCAATAGGTGTATAGCCCAAATCCTTAAACATTGCACAAAACTCTCTCCACACATCAACATAAGATAACGCCCTTTTGCAAGGGTTATCCTCAAACAGCCGAAACCCTCCTGAACAAGCAGGATCACCGCATACTGTCCTGTCCTCGTGTATTGTCCAGAAAAAGATACCGCACTCAGGACATTGCTTTCGCATGTATCCGTGCTTCTTCAAAACATCAGTTGCATAATAACGATCAGGATCTTCACTAGCCTTTTTCTTGAATTCGCGTTTTAGTTCTTTATCAGTCTTCATGCTCTAAATGTAAACCAAAATGCTATTAAAATCTACCGGTATGTATATAAATCTCCACCCACCCCGTCATATCATGAAGTACCAGATCCTCAGCAAGAAAAAAGCAAAGAAGATCAACGATATGATTGAGAACCAATGGGGAACCCGCCTGGATGACTCTTATGTATTTCTCGAGAATGAAGGAGATATTTTCATAACTTCCCGCGCAATAGAAGACATTCCTTTCGAAAACCTCAGGGTCAATGCAGTTGGATTGTATATTGCTGAGATCAAGCATAACTCCATCAGGTTAAGCATTGAAGGCTCCCAGCTTATAGGCCCTTCTGCCACGCGTAATGTCTTGGAGATCCAACCCGAAAATGTAAAGGCATGGGTCAAAGGAGAAGATATCCCTGCTGATTCAATGGAAGGATTCGTAATAATAAAATCCGGAGAAGATTATTTAGGCTGCGGAAAAGCAAAAGACAACAAGGTCTTAAACTTCGTCCCGAAAGCCCGAAGGGTCAAGGAAACCCACATTGAATAGCTACTCTTTAAGATTTACTCAAAACATAAGCGACACTTTAGAATAAATGCTCATAAATTCAAAGAGTGCCACTATAAAGTAATAAATAAAAACAGTTATATCTCTCACAGATATTCCGCTTATTATGAAAAAGCTTCAGGAGATTTACTGCTCAATAGCAGACACTTACGATATGAGTATCAGACATGCAAAAAAAATCCTAGGCAAAGAAGAAATGCAATCCTTTCTGTAAGATAATGCTTCTTTGATAGAGCAATATGACTCACGTTTCAGACTCGAAGATAAAGTATCTCTCGTAAACCTTAATATAAACCCACGAATCGCAAACATTTTCTCATGTGATGTTTATAACATATTTTTCTATTCTCAACTGAATGTATCATATCATGACATACTACAAAAACCAGACATTCTTACAAGGATGAATTCTTAGAGCTTAAGGCAACCCTCATTGTCCCTGAGGAAGCCATATCCTATTACAATAAACGTGTAAAGCCGAACATACTGCGAGATGTTAGATTACAAATCAAAAAATAATGGATAAACGGGCGCATCCGGAAAAGAATAAAAAGGTATACTGATTGAAAATTTGTATGGTGCAAACACAATTAACAATCAGTATGAAGTTGAGTTGCACAAACAGATCTAAAAGAGATACAGGAAGCAAAACAGATGTATCTTTCATTCCTGGAAGATGTGACTGAATACACAAAATCAAGTAAATCAAGAGTATCAAAAAAAAGAATATTTGAAATTTCTCAAAAAAAAATAGAAAGATCTATTCAGCGAATTCCTCTAAAGCCTCTTTCACATAAGACATGTGCACCAGTGAAGGTCCGCCACCCATAAGCACTGCAACCCATGCAATCTCCAGTATCTCTTCTTTAGTAAACCCCTTGTCTAATGCATTTTTCGTATGCAATGCTATACAACCCTTACACTGGGATTTTATTGAGATACCCAACGCAACAGCTTCCTTAATCTTGGAAGATACCTTCCCATCCTTTTCAACAGCCTCCATGAATGGGCTGAATGCTTTTGTCTGTTCACTATCTCCAAGATAGCCGAATAGTTCATTGATCTTTTGTAGTTCCTCTTTCATCTTTTCCACCTTTTATCCTTGCTTTATGGGTTATTCATTAATCTTTCGTCAAGTATTGCCAGGGCTCTACCAGCTTCCCAATTTTGCATCATATCTTCACCTTCTTAACCTTCCTTCTTGACTTTCTCTTGATGAGAACAATAAGGCCTGTCACTATAAGAGCTAGAAGGATTACCCCTACTGCTGCAAACACATTGTTCAAAAAGCCAGGCGCAAAAACCAGCATTCCTCCTAAACCAAGCATCATCATCCCTGAAAGGAGTTTCAAAGTTTCCCCTTGTGATTGGGATAATTTCTTTGCACCAAACGTATAGGTGAATACCAGCACAATAGCCAGCAATGGAAGCACATACACTATATTATAGAACAAAAGATATGAATAATAACTCACAGTACTCAGTTCATTCAATACAAGCACTTTTGTGAATACCATTGGAAATCCAGCAGTGCATAACAACTCATACATATTTGCAGCGATAGCAAGAGTGATTGTCCCGATCATCATGGATGTCATGGATTCAGCCTTCAGAAGCGACCTCATCCTTGAAATCAGGCTTTTCCTATGTTCCTCAGAAACAGACAATGAGACCCCTTTTTTGAAAGCAAAGAAATCCTTTATATTTATTGCTGCAATTGCCAAAGCTACAATTCCTGCAATTGTAGTTATAAAATTTAGATTCTGTGTTATCATAAAAAAATTGAGCCATGCAGACATGAACAGGAAATATATAAGCCCTGAAAAGAATACGAAAGTCAACCCGATTATCAGCATTCTTTTCTTGCTTTTTGCATAGACCAGCATGGACAGCAAAAACAGCAGCACAAAAAATGCACAAGGATTAAACCCATCAAGAAAACCCAGCAATAAAGTCAGTACAGGCAATGATATGTTATTTGAATTCACATTCCCTATTATAGGCAGATCCACTGCAGTGTCATTCTTGTTCTCGGAATTTTTCTGGGAAACAATGGCATCTATGATTTCCTGATTCATCTGAGGATCATACCCTACAAAATGCTTATCCCCGATAAAAGTAGTTGGAACACCCTGTGCTCTTATTCCATGATCTTGTGCCATCTCCTCAAAAAGAGCTTTGTTGGACTTATTGTACCAGACCTCATAATAAACCGGATTGATGTCATAATCTTCTTCCAAAGAACCAAGATATTCTTCCAATTCAGCACAATGTGGACAGGTTCTTCCCACAAAAACATGAATATCAACAGTTTCATTAAAAGCCTGCACAGGAAAGCATAATGTGCACAAAAAGAATAATGTTATCCATAATATGTTTTTTCTGACCATGATATTACCTAATGTGAAACAACCCATAATTATTTGTATCATTTTCTGAAATCACTCTGATACAAACAGTTCTTTAAGGTCTTTCCTAAGAGATATGATGTTGGTCATCCCATTTTGCGATTTCTCAACAATCCCCTTTTGCTCTAGTTTAGAGATAGCCCTTGAGATTTTTACCCTGCTAAGTTGAGTATCTTTTGTTATATCTGCTTGTGTAGCAGCCCCTGCCCTCATAATTATTGATTCTACTATCCTCCTCATGTCAGGTTCCAGGAAAGCAAGAGAGGCATTCACATCCTTGTTGATTCTTCTTATTTCTCTTCTGTATCTTTCGGAAATGAAGTAATAAAGCATGCTTCCTACAAAAAGACCAAACAAGGACAACAGAATCAGGATTAACTGCACCTCATTTTTTTCACGACAATCAAGATTGCAAAGTACTTCTTCATTAAGGTATGTCAGGATAAAAAAGACAATTGCTGCAAAACCAGATATGATTCCTATTATAAGCCATAACTTTAGCAGATGATTTTTCATAATAGATTAAAACAGGGACCTTATTTATAAATATATCTCAACCTATACAAGCCTGCAATCAAACACTTCACCATCAAAGATTTAGATTAAAAGACCAGATCTCACAAACACCAACAAAAGTAGAGGTGTATTAAATTTAGTATCAAATATAATATTAACTTAGCAGTAATAACAAAAGAAACATTTAAAAACCAAAAAGATTACCCCCCTTTATGGAGGACCAATATGTCTTTGTATATGGACTACTCAAATCGCATCCTGATAGCTTCACGTCCCTTTACCCTCATCTCGAATATCAAGGGAATGCAACAACAAGAGGTGTTCTTGTCATGCACCTTCACCCTGAGAAGAAGTATCCCTTCCTCCTTCACGATAATAGAACCCTTCAGCAGTTCCATAGCCATACTGGTATAGAACCCCATGAGATAAAGGGCGAACTATACAAGATCAGGAACCCAGAAGTCCTGGATCAGATAGATAAGATTGAAGGAGTGGATCCCTTTACAAAATACCCCAGGCCAAGATACACAAGAACCAAGATAGAGACCTTTTCCCAAAAAGGTCCAAAAAAGGCCTGGGCCTACATTGCAAACCCTTCAAAGGATCATACAAAAAAACTGTTTAAGAAACCAGGAACAAAAGTCATCATACCAGAAGGTGACTGGCAGGAGTACATAAAAGAACAGCCCCAGCCCGACCCTAACACATTTGGGACAGAAACAGAATTCTCGCTTTATGCACATGACACAGAGGAAGGATGGAAAACATTGCCCCATCTCAAGAACCATGGCAAGTACAAGGTCAACTTCCATAATGGCGCCACACTAAGGTATACAAACCTCACCACTCTTCTCTCTCAAACACTTTATCATCATCTCCAGAAACAAGATTTGGGAAGACGTGTCCTGGGATACTACTACGAGAAAAAACCACAGGTAAACAACCATTTTCCGATTCCATTCGGATTCGCATACATTGAAGGAGAATCTCTCCCTGAAGACGGCACAAAAGTACCAGTCAGAAGATTATATCCAATAGAAGTAAGAAAAGAACTGAGAGGAAAATATCAGCATCCAATAATTGAATCCCTCGCAGAGGAAGACAGGTTCCTTGAATGCAGCGGTTTTCCAATGAGGATGCAACCCGGCGCAGCTACAAGATACGCAAGACATGAGATGAGCAGAAGATACTCCCTTTGTAAGGCCCTTGAAGAGATAGAATCCATAGAATTCAATGGCAACACCATTGACAGGCTGGAGATACGAACCCATAGTTCGCATTTCAATCATCATCTGGATTCATCCTTTCATCACACTGACCTTTCCAGGATAAGAACAATCATTGCCCCATCACATAAGACACCAACAGAAGAAAGCAAGTTCACCAGTGATGTTGCAAAGGTTCTTGGTTCGACAATGGGGCCATTGATAACCTACATGAGTTCAGGCAAGCCAGGCCACATAGAATATAAAGTTCGTCCTGACAACAGGCTGGAATTCAGGAGTACCCCTATACATACAATCAAGCAGCTCCAGGCAGCATACAACGTTTTCTCAGCATCAACAATAACAACTCAAAAAAGGATCAAGCAAGGTCTTGATCTTTTGATAGAGAATGAATTCAAGAAACCATCAGATATGGTAAAAGAAAAAGATATCCTTGAGTTCTATAAATCCCTTGAATACAATGCATTCCTTGATCAGTTCCCTATTCACATATCTGTAGATTTCAAGGATTCAATCTTCAAATACGGTTACCTCCTGGATCAACCATACATACAAGGCGCAATAGAAACAAGCAAAGGCCCTCTTCCTATTCTTGACATAATAAGAGAATTATGGGATGATGAGGTTTTCAATGATATTATAAAAAGCATAACCAACAAAAGAGAATACGAAAATATCATCTGGTTTCTCGAGAACCCAGAAAGAGTCGAATCATTCAGCCCTTCCCGCAATGTCACTTCAAGCGAGATTTGCAAGTCAGAGCTTGATTCAGATGTACTGGCGAAGACAGATACGTTCCCGGACTGGTACACCAATATTTTATTCAAGAAAGAAGGAGTCTATAGCCTATGTGACAGGAATCACAAGATTGTATTGAGGCTGAACAGGAAGATGGAACAGCCAGAATCAGACCTTTTCATTGACTCAGTACCCCTTGAGATATTGCTTCATAAGCTGGAGAATGGAGAATGGAAAGACATAGATAAGATGAATAAGAGGATTGACCTGAACAATTTTTCCAGACTGAAAGAATCCTTCGAAAAGGAAAAGGTATGGGAGATATTCTACAACCTCAAACCCACTCAATAAATTATCTTAAAAGACCATCCAAACTATCAATCACAAGTTCCAAAGAGGATCTCCTATATGATGGATATTGGAAAGCACTTTCCCTGATTCCATATCCTGCATCTCTTTCCCTGAAAACAAGGCTATTCCTATTCCAAGAGGTTTACGGTTTTTCTCATCAAGCACCGAGACAGCCTCCCCTTCAAGAATATCAGGATCAACTTGCACAATCCCAGGCCGCATTATATCCGCCCCATTGGTAACAAACCTTACAGCACCCATATCAACAACCACATGCCTCAATATGTCCTGGTCCAAGAGAAGTTTCAGTGTAGGCAGCATCTTTTCCCCATGATAAAAGAACAATGGTTTTCCATTAACAAATATAAGTTGATACTCATCAGATACTTCCTCAACCGTATCATTCTTGGCTGGAACATCTATCCCATATAAAGAATTGATTTTCTCATTCAGCTTCCGGATATCAGATTTCTTAAGACGCTTACGTTTCATAGTGGCTCAAGAGTCACCTCACAAAGGATAGGAGAAGAAAGCACTTTTATAAGTTTTCTGTCAAGATCCTTTGCAGCTTTTGTCGCATTGATCCCTAAAGTACGCTCAGACAGGAAATCAGTCTTTCTGATTACAACCTCATGCTCAGATGAAAAACCTGGATTGACATCAGCCTCAAGTTCCTCCACAAAATCACCTGCCTTTACTGTCATGTGAAATCTTTTCCATCCGACAACAGGTTTCAGGAGTGATAAAGAAAAATCCGCATCAATTCCTACAATACAGTCTCCTTTCAGGGTAAGTTCCTTATCCCTTGTGAATTCGATTGTATTCCGGTGAGCTCCTAAAAGATTAGGATGCCCCCTGCAAAAAAAAGAGATTCTAGAGAAGGTCATCAATCTTTTTTTCAGTCTTCTGGTTTTTCTCTTCAGACTGGCTTGCCTGAGCCTCAAGATCAACACCTAGCTCTTTTAGTGCCTTTATATGCATCTGCATAAGCTGTTCTGTGATATCCACCAATCTTGATAGCTCCTTTCTCTCGTTTGCAAGTGTCGACAATGCTCCCTTATGTATCCCTATTTGTTCCTCTTTACTTACATCATCAGGAATATCCTGCTTTACATCCTTTACATCTTTGGCCATATAATCACCTGTTGTCTGGAAAAATAGCGACCTTTATAAAGGTTTCCATGTATCACCACCTAATAGTTACAATATCTTTGCAAAAAAAGCCACAAGATATTTATTCAAAAAAGCATTCTTTCCTTTCATGAGAGTAGACACAGCCAAACCAAGGGAACAGCTATTCAGGAATCCAACAGTCCATGAGATATGCTCACAATACATCAATAAAGAAAGGATTAGGATAGATGATCTTGAAGGAGAAGTCATAACAAGAGAAGGCTCCATTGAAGGACTAAAACAAGGCCAGTACACGATCGACGACCATCTTGCTGTAGAGACGCTAAAGAAATCCCCTGACCTCTGCATCCTTCCAGGTGACTACCGCATAAACCAGGGCCAGGCCCGCAATCTCATAGCATATTCCCTTGACAGCCTCATTCTTCTTGATTCCATGCCACTTAAGCGCCAACTCATAGATGGCAATGTGCCGAAAAATCCCCTATCAAAAAGACAAAAACGAATATTCAGGTGGTATCCTGAAAAAGTGATTCCTGCAAGGATTGACCAGCTGGACGATATGACAAAAAATTATTCCTGCCTTTCCTGGTGGGGTAGTGATAATCACCGCCGCATCCTTTCCTTTTACCGTATGGTTCAAGGAGTAGAATTATTTGCATTCAACGAGCTCGCACGCCTTAAGCTTGAGATACCCCTGACAAAAAAGGAACTGCGGACTGGTAAGACCCGGTATAAGACCGGGATAACCTATGAAGAACGCATGACAAGAAAGAAATGGCTTGAAGACACCATGAAATACCTAAAGACCCATTCCCTCTTCCAAAAGATCAGGCAGCTGGATGTGGGATTCTCTGATTTCATCGAAGTCAAAAAGCCCTTCAGCCATGGAACCGGCCAAAACGTCAGGGTACCCTCACGCTCCCAGCCTCCAATGGTCTATGACGAGAAGCTTACCGGAACCCTTCTGACCATAGACCATGACGCCCTCAGGTATTCTGAAGCATGGGAGATCAGAGGCAGATGCTATTGCAAGGACAAGGGTTACAGAAGTGACAGAAGAAAGAGAAAAGGCCAGGGCCAAGACGAGGATTTCTTCTGTGCCCATGAGATTGCAGGTTTCCTTGCAACCTATAAGAGATACCAGGAAGAGCCCGAAAGGATATACGACCTTCCCTTTTTCATCCCAAACAAAGAAACAATAAAGTACCTTGACAAACTCAGGAACGAGACAATAATGCTTTGTAATGAGAATGGCAAACTCCAGAAAAGGTCACTCAACAACACAGAGATGGAAAACCTATTGATAAAGAAATTCATCCACGATGGGTTTAACGAATGTGCAGACTTCAACTATGACCAGGACTTCAAGCTCACACACCTTTATCTGACATGAATCTCAACAATATCCCCATGTGAAAGCTCATGCTTCAGGCTTAGTTTTTGTCCTGGAAACTTGGCGCTTTCGCCCCAGACACGGGCAAACCTGAACTTCTTCTCAAAGTCCTTATGCAGCTTGCAGCACATATCACGGATTGTATTGCCTTTCCTAAGGATCAAAGGCTCATCAAGGTCTGCCTTATTCCCTGCCTCCTTGCAATACACAGGCATCAGTTCAAGCTTTTGGAACATATCCTCCTTAAGTTCATCAAGATTTACCCCGCTTGCCGCAGATATGCAAATATCAGGGTTTACCTCTGACTTGACCTTCTCAAGATGCTCTTCATCAACCATATCGATCTTGTTGAGAACACGAAGGCTCGGCACATAAACCCTGTTTCCCTCGATAATATCGATCAATTGGTCTGCATTTATATCCTCCCGTAAAAGCACATCAGCATTTGATATGCGAAACTCCTTGAGTATACCCTTTATTGTATCTTCAGTCAGATGTGACAAAGGAACTGTCGTACCCACACTGACCCCTCCTTTTGTGGTCTTCTTTATACGCACATCAGGTTTTTTCTGGTCAAGCCGTACATAAGTATCAAAGACTTCCTTCAAGAGCACATCAAGATGCTCAGGAAAGAAAACATCGAGGAGCAGAACAATCAGGTCAGCATTACGAATTACCTGCAAAACCTCTTTTCCTCTTCCCGTCCCAGCTGCAGCACCCCTAACAATACCTGGCACATCAAGGATCTGTATCTTTGAACCCTTATATTCAAGATCCCCAGGTATACAATCAAGGGTCGTAAAAGCATAAGAACCCACCTCAGAGTTTGCGTTTGTTATTGCGTTTAGAAGAGAGCTTTTCCCAACAGAAGGAAACCCCAAAAGAACTACAGAAGCATCCCCGCTTTTTCTTACAGTCCAGCCATGATCAGATTTACCTGTTCCAGACCTCTTTTCCTGTTTTTCTTTAAGTGCCGCAAGCTTAGCCTTATATAGACCTATTGCATGTTGAGTCTTCTTGTTATACTTAGTCTTGGCAATACGTTCCTCAAGTTCTTTTATCTGTTCCTGTGTACCCGCATTGCCGGATTCTCGAACCATGTTCAATCAGAACAAAAAACTGTTTATAAATGTTTTTGGTCAGAAAGCCTTTTCGAAAAACCAAGGTCAAAACATCCTGCTCAAGACATCCAGGGTAAAAAGCATTATTGCCTGCGCCTGTGACTGGGAAGGATAGAAAGCCTCCTCTTTCTTATGTACAGATGATATCCTTACCTGATTGATAAGATGGATCTGCTGGGTAAGCCCTGGATCAAAAGCAACATTCTTCTCTGAAAGTTTTGCGATCAGTTTCCCAAGGCCAATCCCCGGGTTCTTTTCAAGGATATCCTGTCCTGTAGCCTCAAAATATTTCCGATGCAGCGCAACCTCAATAACCCTCCCACACAGGATAACAACACTCCTGAAGCATCCTGCAGAAAAGCACTTGTGCATCTCCTTTATATCAAGGGTAACCTCATCACGTATGTCATAAGGCAGAGGCGGAATCTCAACATTATCTCCTGAAAGACCTCCAACAAGCCCTGCAAGCTCTTGTGCCCTGTCTGAAAGCGAATCATCAAGAGTCAATTTCGAGACAATTGCTTTGATCTCATCAATAACCCTGGCATTATCTCCAAGATGACGCACAGAATCAAGCTGTGTTTGCTTTGTTTTCAATAGTTCTATGGTAGACTTCACCTGTCGGAACCGGTTTCCCTGCTTTTGATCCTTATAAGATAAAAAACTTTTAGGTTCACCCGCAGATAGATCAACACCCTTCACCAGGTCAGCCAGCCTTCCAACAAGAATCTTGAATTCACGCATGATAGAAAGCGAAGCATCATTATTTTTAATTCTTTTCAAAAGAACGCGTTCAGTTTTGCCTGCGAATTCCTCTTACGAAGCAGGAGACTCTTCCCGGTAAAATCATGTATTCCAAACTTACGGGACAATAGCAACTCAGCATAACGAAGCATCAGCTCTTCACTAGAGAAATTTACAGGATCATTGGAAAGCGCTTTTCTTGTTGCCTCCCTGCATACCCAAACCCCCATAGGTGTCTCGTATTCATCAGTGATTATCCTATATACCAGGACCATTCCCTGCCTCTTCATTGACTTTAGTTTCTGCAGGATAGGTAACCTGCATGCATAATACCCTCCTGCACAATTCTCCGCATATTGTTTTCTTCCCTCATGACCTTCATGATCAGTCGAATAAGCAATCTCCCCTCCCAGGTTCCAGCCAGCCTTTGGTAGATATACCTCAAACAATTCATAGCTCCAGATATCAGGAAAAAGCATTATAAGATAATAATTGCCAAGGTGCCCCCCAAAATAAGCCTGGTAATCACATTGCTGATAATCCCTGATCTCATCCCTCAAGGTTTTTCCCATGTGATCATCCACAGCAGTGATGCTCCACCTTGTAGGCACGAGTTTTCTGTTCTTCTTCACGCCAACTGAACCAACAGAAAGGACTTTCATCAGAAAATGCTCGTCATAACCCTTCTTTTGCAGGATATCCAATGCATCAAATGCTTTCAGGTCTGTGTCAGATGATACCTTTTCAACATGTACAGGAATCCTCGGGTTTGAAGTCAGTTCTGCATTGCTTAATTCACCTGAAGGCCCAAGAGGCGCAGCAGTGGAATCAACCTTATAACTGAATTTAACAGGCCCCTTCAAGGACACATCAATATCAACAGGCTTAGAAGCCATCCCCACCTCCTGCACAAGATCCACAAACTTATTGGATTCAAGCACACCAACCTTAGCCCTTGAATTGATAAGTTCAGTCCTCATATCAAGGATTTTTGGTATAGAATAATTCTCCCTTGCCCAATACTTTGGTGCATCGTATTCCCATGCACCTTCCCTTTTTTCAGGAGGTGAAAGCACCCCAACACTGATATTTGGATAGCCTACTCTCCCTATGAAAGGTGCGGGAGCAACTGACGAGATCTCAGATCCAACATCTGCCTTCTTGAGAGGCTTGGAAAAGATGCACCTCTTCCTGCAAAATCCCCTTCCCTTGCAACGCAGGCAGTCTAGCGCCATCTCCTTTTGACTGTCTTTTTTGAACCCTGGTAGATGACAACCTCTTCACTGTAAAGGTTCCTGAATAGCAGGAAAACAACCAAGACACCAAGTACCCCTCCTATCACATAGACTAGAGGATTAAGTGAACATTCATGGTTTTTTGCAGTCTCCCCCATTCCGCAAACCAGCTTTCCGCATTCATGGGGCAGGATTGCTTCATCAGGAGCACACGAGAGCTCATTGCACTCTCCATCTATACATTTTTCCCTGACATCACAGTCTGTATCGAAGTCGCATGCAAATGCAGCGCTGACCAATAATAATAAGATTATATATCTCATACAGCAGAAAAATCCGATAATCTTTAAATAGATTACTGTAACACATTATCACATGAAAGGATTACTCCTCTTGAGTTCAGGTATCGACAGCCCTGTTGCAGGACACCTGATGAAAGAGAAAGGATGGGAGATAGAAGCCCTCACATTCATCACACAGGATGGGGACAAGGCTGAAACACTTGCAAGACACATGGGAATAGATCTTCACACCATCTCTTTAGCCCCTGCACTGGAAGCATTCCGTGAATCCTCCTTAAGATGCATCTTCTGCAAACGCATGATGTACCGTCTTGCTTCCCGCATCGCAGAGGATTACGGACTAAAAAATCTCATAACAGGAGATTCCCTTGGCCAGGTTGCATCCCAGACCCTTACAAACCTTTCCATAACAAGCCAGGCAACCAAAAAGAATATCCTGCGGCCTTTGCTGGCCTTTGACAAGACAGAGACCATAAAGAAAGCAAGGGAGATAGGAACATACAGCATATCCATCAGGAATGAGCCAAAATGCCCTTTTGTGCCCTCTAACCCCAAGACAACAACAAAGATTCATGCCATCGAAAAGCAGGAAAGCCTGCTTGACATAGATGATCTCATCCAAAAAGCTCTAGAGACACACAAAATCAAAAGGATTAAATAAGGAGGTTAGTATTGCAATTCCATGCTCGACGCAATATTAGGTTATGAACACATAGGAACTATCCTTTTTTATTCAGTAGTCATACTTTTGCTCTATCTCAACCGTAAGAAATTCGAGTTCCAGGGAATCATAGCATTATATAAGACAAAGTTAGGCCTAAAGCAGATGGACAACTGGGCAAGAAAATACGGTTCAATCATCAAGAAAGTGTCAGCTGTCGGTGTATGGGTAGGATACATTGTCCTTGTCCTTTCAGTTGCGCTTATTGCCCACGCTGCATTCCGCATGCTCATAAAGCCAATTGCTCTTGACGGAAGCCCCCTTGTGCTTCCAGGAGTGCCCATTGCAGGCACAGGAGGCGTAGTCTTTCCCTTGGTGATAGGCTGGATTGCTCTGTTCATAATAATCGTTGTCCACGAATTCTCCCACGGGATTGTCGCAAGAGCATACAACATAAAAGTCAAGTCATCAGGAATCATCTTCCTTGGCCCTATCCTTGGAGCCTTCGTCGAACCAGATGAAAAAAAACTTAACAAGAATAACCCCAAGGCAGCAAACCGCATCTTTGCAGCAGGCCCATGGTCTAATTTCATCCTCACAATCATAATCCTCCTTGCCTCCCTCTTCATCCTGAGCCCTTTAGCCAAGGCAATAACAGAACCTGCAGGAGTCCAGGTCGAGACAGAAGAGGGTTTTCCTGCAGAATCAATACCTGAAGGAACAACCATCACCCAGGTGAATGGCAACTCTACCCTTGATATCAATTCCTTCATAGAAAACCTTGACGGATTGAAACCAAACCAGACTGTAATCCTTGCAAATGACGAGAATACCTACGAAATAAAAGCAACTGAAAGCCCACACAACAAGTCACAAGGATACCTGGGAGTATACCTTCAAGACAAGCGCACATCTCAATATGGGACGGCAGGCATGATAGGATATTCAATCCTCCACTGGCTCAATGAACTATTCTTCTGGGTCTGGTTCATAAGCCTGAACATCGGCATAATAAACCTATTCCCCATATTCATAACAGACGGTGCTCGTATGCTCCATATAACCCTCCATCGCTATATCAAAAACCAAAAACAGGCAGAAAAGATATGGGTCAACATCAACAAGATCTGCCTCATACTATTATTGATGATAGTATTCATCCCTGTGGGGAAGAGCATTTTTCTTATGTTCACATAGATTTATATATTTCAAAGGTTCTAAAAGACCTGTGGAGACATCTGATACTTTTATCGACTCGATCCTAAAAGAGGATGATAAGCCCAAAAGACGAAAAGGCCTGATCATAATGATAATTCTTTACATAATTGTTGCTGCCATCATTAGCCATGTCTTCTTCAGGGATTTTGGGGTTTACGCCCATATCAAAAACTCAGGCAGTGATCCAATAAAAAGATGCAATCTTCTTAATGAAACTGAACAGATTTCCTGCCATCAGAAATACATCCAGAATACCACTAAGACAAGCCTATGCAGGAAAGTGCATGCCTCACTAAAAGATACGTGCTATACCCAGGTCGCAATAAACACAGGCAACAAAGAAGCATGCACCTATATTACCGACATAAACTCCCGTGTTGCCTGCAAACAAATTTAAATGCTTCACACTTCTCCGCTATATGCTCTCCATCATATTAAAAGAGCCTGAGAACCCTGGAAACATTGGAGCAATAGCAAGGGTAATGGGAAATTTTGGCATACAACAGCTCTACCTCATAGATCCGGTCTGCGACCATCTTTGTGAAGAAGCCATTTGCAGGGCAAAACACGCAAAAGACATCCTTTCTGAAGCCATAATAACCAAAAGACCTCCCTGTGACATCATTGTCGGTACAACCGCAAAAAAAGGTTCTGACAAGAATATCAACCGCGTATCACTTGAGCCTGCTGAACTTGCAAGAAAGGCAGCGCTCCATAAAGGAGAGATGGGCATACTTCTTGGCAGGGAAAGCACAGGCCTAACCAACAAAGAACTTGAACAATGCGATTTCACAGTATCAATACCCTCCTGCACAGCTTATCCCACCCTAAACATCTCCCATGCCTGCTCAATCCTGTGCTATGAGCTCACAAAAGAAAAGAACCACCACAGATTCGAGCTACCGGACAAATCAGAAAAAGATACCCTTCTCATGGGTTTTGATTCACTCCTTGACGATCTGGACTTCATGACAGAAGAAAGGCGCAGAACACAAAAAAGATTCTGGAAGAGATTCCTTACAAAGAACTTCATGACCAAGCAGGAACTCTACATAATCCTGGGTTTCCTCAAGCAGGTCAGGAGGAAGTGAAATAATCCTTTACCCTCTGGTCCCCCCTGGGGTTTGCATTCTTCCCAAGTGCATAATACGTCTTCTCAGCACTATTCCCCCAACTGTATTCTCCTTCTTCCCGCTCTACCCTGTCGATCCTGAACTCCTCTAAATCCAGTCCCTTCTTCAGGTGATAATAAAACAGGCGACGCGTCACTTTGGGAAATATATCAAGATATATCTTAGCCAGTTCATAACCATAAGCACTTCCCTTAACTGCAAGGATCTCGATCATGTTCATCCTGACCTGACTGAAATTCGGTCGTCCTCTGCCCATTTTACTTATTAAAAAAAAAACATTTATATAACTTTGCCAAGACTTAACTTCCATGAGCCTGATCCAACAAGGTGTAACACAAATCCTAAATACTTACAAGGAACTGCTAAACACAATCGAGAAAAGGGACAGTGAGAAATTCAGTGACTGCATAATCCAGCTCGATGCCCTTATAAATCAACAGATGCAAAACATAGACGAAGAGATGCAAAGCACTCATGCCCTGAGAAAACGCACAGTTGAATTCGTCGAACAGCTGAACAAGTGCAAGAATCTTGTTGCCAAAGGCTCAGGTGCTTCATTTGACTCAAACTTCGATAATCTCGAAGAAGGGATCCTTGAAGCATCCAAGACCATATTTTTATTGGAATACGAATTGAAACAATGTCGGCCAGAATCAGATCTGCTAAAGGATTAGACATCCGAAGGATCCTTATAGTCTTCATAATAGCTATACTCTTCACCTTTCTTGTATTCCAGAGCATATTCGCAGTAAACCTGCGCCCTGAATATAACGATTTCTGTGACAACCGGCTCCAAAAGCCTATAGCAACTACAGATACTGAATGCGAATCAATTAACGTGTCAGTTGAAGACAGGCAATCCTGCAATGATAAGGACGGAAACATACAATATGATTATAACTCCAACGGCTGTCCTGTTTCTTATTACTGTGAGACCTGCTCCCAGGAATATAGTGAGGCCCGGGAAAAATACAACATGAATGTATTCCTTATCTCAGCAATCATAGGATTGATTGCAATCGTACTGGCTCTTTACCTTCCAACAAAAGAAGAACTAAATGAATGGATCGCCACAGGCTTCATGCTTGGAGGCCTCCTTACAATCTTTTTCGGAACATTTGCCTATATATGGGATATAGGTGAGATCGGAAGATTCATCCGCCCGCTTGTTTTCTTACTGGAGATAGTGATTATAATCTTTGTCGCATATAAGAAACTGAAAGAATGATTCTTGTTTTATCTAAAGAATACATCTCTCTTGCAAGAGCTGAAGCCGAGACCCTTATGGGCAAAGGTGAATTGCATGACAACATTCTCAATGTACCCTCAAACAGGATTTATCCTCTTGCATATACAAAAGAGTTCCACCAGCACCTTTTTACCTGCAAAAGATTAGGACAACTGGAAGAATACGACTGGGAATCAATAATAAAAGGAAGCTACCGTGTTACAGGGAAAAACCAAAAGCAGGCAGCTGCAATCATCTGGCAAAGCCTCAAGAAGCCAGTTGTGGACCTTGAGAACGCTAGAACAGACATACATATAATAGGAGAAGGTCCTTTCTTTGTAACAAAACTGATCAAAAAGAACAATGAAGATTTCAACGCCCGAAAACCACATAACAGACCTTCATCACTTCCTATATCCCTTCATCCAAAACTTGCAAGATGTATGGTAAACCTTACTGGCTGCAGGGAAGGAACCATATATGACCCTTTTTGCGGTACAGGCGGACTTCTTATTGAAGCAGGATTATCAGGCAGGAAATGCAGCGGTTCAGACATAGACCCTATCATGATACGGCGCTGCAGGGAGAATCTCAATCATTACCTGGTCCCTGCCACACTGAAAGCCAAAGACATAATGAAAATCAAGAAAAAGTACCGCTACATAGTTGCTGACCTTCCCTATTTCAGGAACACCAGAAAAATTAAGCATACCTACTCAGAATTGATCCAGGCAATCAGTAATATATTGGTGAAAAGAGCAGTCATAGCAATCCCTCACACCGCAAAAATTAGGGCAGATCTGCATCAAAGACATGAATTCATATACTATATCCATAAGACTCTCTCAAAAAAGATCCTGGTCCTAGATAAGTGAACCTGGCTCAGAATATACCTTGGAATACAACTCTTTCATCTCTTTTCTCACTGACCGGTCATCCAGTTTCTTTACCTTTTCCTTCAACTTATCAAACGCTTCCTCAACATCATTCCCAGCATTAAACTCATACTGGATACGCCCGATCTCAGCCTTGACTTCCTGCAAAAGCTTCTTTTTCTCTTTTCTTAATATCTTACGATAGAACTTCTGCATATCTTTGAATACAAGACCTTGCTTTTTTTCCGGCAAATCATAGTAAAGGCCCTTGAGCCTCATGTACTCCTCTTTTGCCCGGTCAAGAGCACCACGATTCAGCAGGAGATATATCTTATCAAAAGTATAATCAATCCTGCGCAGCTGCTCATTCATCTCTGCCTCATGTATGGCTTCACTGAACCTGCCCATGTAAACAAAAAGCTTGTTTTGGATATCCTTTGGCTGTCTTGAATAGATCTCAACAAGCTTGCGGGAGACTTCCCTTGCAAGACCGATCTCATGCTCAATAAGATACTCCTTACCCTTATAATATTCACTAAAGAATTCTGATTTATAGAACCTGAGAATCATCCGGTGATATAACTGATAAAGCCTGAGAAGAGGATCAGGTTTCTTTGCAACATCACTAGTGGATACCTGCCGCATTAGTATGACAACGATCTGCCTGCATGACTCAACCAAGTTCTTATCAATTTCCTCAGAGGAATAGACCGTTGATTCAAGTCTTCCATAAACATATATTATTCGTTCCCTTAAAGCAGGCTCAATAGAAGAAAGCTCAGATGAAAGCTCTTCAATCGTGAACTCATAATCTATCCCAAAAAAATTCCGCAGAAAACCCCTAAATACCTCGTATATCCCACTGAAATCATTACCAGCTATAGCATAATCAATCTGTTTCAATACCTTATTGGCAGACTGGTAAGCGACCTCATCCATAAATCCAGTATGGTAATAATGCTATATAAATGTATTCGAGTGACTATTAAAGAGTAACACAATAAGTTTAAAAGAGTAGAACTCAACAAAGAGGGTTATGGCGACCATTCCCCGGGCAAAGCTGGATGAATACCAGGCAATCTTTTCTGAAACCCGCCAGGAGGTAGGAAAAGCAGTCATCGGACACGAAGATGTCATAAACGCATTGCTAAGGTCTCTTATCGCAGATGGCCACGTCCTTTTGGAAGGCGTTCCTGGAGTTGCAAAGACACTCATGGTAAGAACCTTTGCAGCAGTGTGCAAAAGCAAATTCAACCGTATCCAGTTCACTCCAGATCTTCTTCCCACAGATATCATAGGGATTACGGCGTTTGACAAGGATAAAGGATTCTATGTCATGAAAGGTCCCATCTTCTCGAATTTCATCCTGGCAGACGAGATCAACAGGGCTCCTCCTAAAGTGCAGTCAGCTCTTCTTGAATGTATGGCTGAAAGACAAGCAACAATCGGAAAGGAAGTCTTTGCCCTTGACCCCCCATTCTTTGTTCTTGCAACACAAAACCCATTGGAAAACCTGGGAACCTATCCGTTGCCTGAAGCTCAGGTTGACCGTTTCCTCTTCAAGCTAAATGTTGGGTATCCCCACATAGACGAAGAACAACAGGTGCTAAAGACTAACATGACCACCAAAAAATTCGAGCGTTTCAACCTGCAGGCACCCCTGGACAAGATGAAGATCTTCCAGATGCAGCGTGACGTCCACAAGATCTATGTGGCAGAAAAGATTGAGAAATATATAGTATCACTTGTTGATGCAACCCGTTACCCAAAAAAATACAACCTGAAAAATGCCCGTTACATACAAGCCGGCTGTTCACCAAGGGCCACAATCGGTCTTTACATAAGCGGAAAAGCAGAAGCATTGATCAAGGGAAAAGATTTTGTGACACCAACTGAAATCAAGAGCGTAGCAAAAGACGTTCTAAGGCACAGGATAATACTCAATTACGAAGCCCAGGCAGACAACATCTCAACAGAAGAAGTGATCGAAGAGATACTCCAGAAAGTCCCGATACCATGAACCATGGCAGTAAAAGAATTGAAAGTCGATCTCAAACCATTGATTGGTCAATTGCACCTTTCATCAAGTAACGATGTGACAGGTGCCCTTACCGGAAGCTATCTTACAGTCTATAAAGGCAGAGGCCTTGAATTCGGAGGATACAGGCAGTACACTGCTGCAGATGATGCCTCTTCAATCGACTGGAAAGCCTCCATGCGCTCAGAACATATCCTTGTAAGGGAACTGGTTGAAGAAAGGAACCTCAATGTTTTTTTTCTTTTTGATGTCTCAAACTCCATGCTTTTCGCATCAACAGACAAGATGAAATGCGAATATGCAATAGAACTCATAGCAACCATGGCATTTGCAATAATCCGGGCAGGGGATTCTGTAGGTATTTCCCAGTTCAATGATGATGTCCTCAACAACATCAATCCTAATGTTGGAAGCGCCCAGTACTATAAGATAGTACATGAACTGACCAACACCCAGAATTATGGAGGAGGTTTCAACCTGACCAAAGCACTGAGAAAAACAACCCTCATCCTGAGAAAACAGCGTGCGATGATAATCCTTGTCTCAGACTTTCTTGGCCTCACTGACACAGCCTGGGAAGACTATGTTAAAAGCATATCAACAAGGTTTGACCTTCTTCCAATAATGATAAAAGACCCTGTGGACATGACCCTTCCTGAACACAAAGGTGAACTCATAATAGAAGACCCGTACTCAAGGGAGCAGATAATGGTCAACCCCACAAGCATGAAAGAAGAATATGAAAAGAATGCAAGACAACAGGAGAACAAGATCATACAGACCTTCAAGAAGTACAATGTTGAAGTCCTCAAACTAAAGACAGACAAGCCATTCATGAGAGATTTAATAGGGCATATCCAAAGAAGGAGGAACAAATGATATCATTCCAATCCCCGGTTTTCCTTTGGTTCTTATTAAGTATCCCCATTCTCATATCACTCCACTTTTTCTCACTCCATTTCAGCAGAAGAAAAGCGGTGAAGTTTGCAAACTTTGAAGCCATCAAACGTATAGGAACAGGATTATATAGTGGCAGTGTCCTTTCCAAGAACCTGGTAATCCTCTTAATCAGATTATGTACTCTCACTGCAATAATCCTTGCAATCTCAGGTCTTACCATCTGGACAATGGAAAGCCAGATCTCCCAGGTTGCAATCGCACTTGATGCATCAGGAAGTATGCTCGCATCAGACATCCTGCCAACCAGGCTTGAAGCTGCAAAAGAGACAGCCATAGATTTCATTGACACCCTTGACTCAACAGAGATTGGCGTCCTTTCATTCTCTGGTGTCGCCCACATCCAGACAAAACCCACAACATACAAGGAAGAGGTAATCCATGGGATAAGGGGGATAACCATCCAGAGCGCCAGTGGTACAGGCATAGGTGATGCAATTATCACCGCAATCAACATGCTTGATACCCCAGTAATAGTTCTTATAACTGACGGGCAAAACACAGTCGGAAGCTCAATAGATGATGCCCTTGTTTACGCAGAAGAAAAGAAAGCTACCATCCACACCATTGGTGTTGCAACACAGGAAGGTGATGAATTCAGCGGCCTCCTGTCACAAATCGACTCCCAGTCATTACAGCGCATAGCACAAGAGACAGGAGGAAATTATTATCAGGCAGGAGACAGGGAAAGCTTCAAGAATGCATACTCAGAAATATCACAGATCGCTGAACACGAGACACCTCATAACATGAAAAGTCCAATGCTTATAGCTGCAATAACCCTCATGTTCATTGAATGGATTCTTGTAAATTTAAGATACAGAACAATACCCTAATCCAAAAGAAGCATATCCAGGTTCTCGAACTGAGGATAACCATTCTCATCATTGATTTCCCGTGCGCGCCTGAACTCCTCATCAGTTGGCTGTCGCCTGAGGCCATCGATGAATCCGCACTTATTGCACTGGCCTCCTTCAGGAACCTGATTTTTGCAAAAATCACAGGGCTTCATATCCCAGAAGAATAAAGATTTACTTTAAATGCTTTTTGGCCAAAAGCAGGTATGCCCCCTCGTAATTAAGGGGATCAGTCCCATTCACCATCACATCCGCTGAAATATCCTCCGCTTCCTTTTTTAGAATCTCATATTCTTTTATTCTTGCATCACTAAGATTGCCTTTCCTTCTCTTAAGTCTTTCATAAGCCTCCTCATCAGAGATTACAGGATGCACAATAACACTGTTCTCAAACCTGGAGCGATGCTCCTTATGGATAAAGCTTCCATCAAGGATACAGCTTCTACCAGCCTCAATTTCCTTTTCAGCAAGCTCAAAAAGCCTTTCATATACAAGATCACGGTTCTCCCGTGTATACCTCCCGCCTTCAAAACTCATCTTTTTCCTTTCTTTATCTGTACTGTATACAGGAATGTCAAAAAAAGCTGCCAACCACCTGGCAATGTACGACTTTCCTGAACCTGGCAACCCGCACATGATTATCACAGTAGGCCTGGAAAAATCCTGATACCTATAATGGATACGTCGTGCATATTCTTTTGCCATACCAAAATATTTCCGCGCCTTTGCTGAACCCTGGAAACCCTCAATCTTTCCCCTTACATAAGCTCGATAACACTTGTAAAAATTCATGACATTAAGTATACCCCAATCATTTGACCTGCGCACGAACTCATGCAGGAACTGTCGTGATAATTCAGAAAAACCAAGATAATCCAGGTCCATGCAAAGAAAAGCGATGTCACATGCAATATCAGCATTCCTCATCCTCTCGTTAAACTCAATACAATCAAAGATATATATATCATCAGTCACAAATATGTTTCCTGTGTGAAGATCACCATGCCCCTCGAATACACGCGAAAGCCTTTCCTCAAATAGATACCTGCATGAATAAAAAGACTCAACCTTCCTTCTTATCATCTCAAGATCCTCTTTTGAGATAAGATCACGCATATCCTCTGTCTGCTGGAAATTCTCATCAGTATTCTTCCTGAATGATTCTATTTTACCATATTCATGAATCCTCTCATCTGAATCTACCACTGAATAAAAAGAAAGCAAGATATCAACCATCCTATGCATAAGTTCAGGAGTTATATTCTCAGGATTCTTCGATAGAAGCGCATCTTCAGGCATCCTCTTCATCCTTATACCATACTCCAAAACATCCTCTGATTCATCATCTGAACCATCTATATCTTTTATCTTATGGTCTTTTGTGATAGCTACAAGCCCCTCATAAAGGTCAGGAGAAAGCCTCTTGTTGAGCCGCAGTTCCTCCTTGCAATAGAACAGGCGCTTGTCAAGCGTAGAAAAATCAAGGAACCCGAAATCAACAGGCTTCTTGAATTTATAGACCTTATCTTCCAGAAGACACACAATTGAGATATGTGTCTCTATAATCTCTGCTGAATCAAATATCGATGATATCTCTTTTGCATCCATTAAATAACTAATCACGTGCAATATTATATATCTTTTGAAATTCAGAAACAAACCCTGACACCACATCCGGTTCCTCTATTATAAGTATATTCTCGTCATTGCGCTCGTTGCCTGATTTGGTAGGATTATAGCTTCCGGTGATAACAGTCTTATTGTCTATGATAAAGACCTTGTGATGCATTGTCCCAGAAGAACCATCTGGATATACACTTATCGATTCGTTCATGTAATTGAACTTGTTATACTTCATATTGATACGCTGCTCCTCCATCACACCCTTTACAGAGATTTCTTCATTGAGCTCAACAAGCAATCCCGCAATATCATAATCAGTAAAACTGAATGTCATGAAATAGACTGATTTTTTCGCATCTCTCAACTCTTCCATGACATGCCTCTTGCATGAATCCTCAGGACAGAAATAATTCCTGAGCGTATGGTTATTAAACCTGATCACAGGATTTCTCACCTTCTTTCCTCCACCAAAAGTTCCACCCCATAATTCAGCAAACTCATCCTTATAGTTTTGTGCAATCAATTCTGATTCTATCACAATGATATTGTTTGCATTGGTATTAAAACCCCTCTTGGTAGGATTCGTGCTACCCGTAAGAACCATGTTATCATAGACACAAAACTTATTATGGCTCAACTGCCCTGCTGTATCTGCCCTGAAACCATCAATTGCATTCTCATTATCAAGCAATACACGATCATCATCATCAAAAAGCTCAGGATAATCAAGATCATACAGCGCGCAATCCACATCATTCATGACAAAACTCCTGAAAACATCCTCGCACCCAGGACAAAAATATACAGAGATATTTCCCTCCTCAGCTGGGACGCACCCGACAAGAATAATGCTCAATCCAATTAAAATTAAGATCCTCATATCTTAAGTTCAAGAGGATGTATTAATAAATATAATCCAGAAAAAACAGAAATTATTACAATATATCAATAGATTTCAGAAGCGCAAACTTGGTTTCCTTGTATGACTCCTGCATCCCTTCAAGAAAGGCTTTCATGTCAGGATCACGCTCACGCTCAGGAAACTCAACCCCCCTAAGCTTTGCATACAAAGAAGCCTCCTCATCCAAAAGAACCCTGACTATTGAAGTGGGTTTTTCCACCATTAACTTTTCTCCCCTGAAAAGTCTTTCCAGGAAAGCATATGCCTCATCATCAAGTGTGCGATCAAGAATCACTTTACCTGATTCACCATAACTCACAGGAAATTTAAGGATCTTATCAAGAAAAGCCCTGGTCAAAGGACCACATGAGATGACATCATCAGGTCTGATAGGGTCCATATGCTTTTTTACCCTTTTCTCCATCTGATACAAAAAACAATTCCTGCACAAAGGACCGTTCACGATCTCATAAGCATCTTTCCTGTTGCAACGAACGCACTCCATGATATAAGAAGAGTATTTCCCACTATATAAGCTTGTCCTTCTGGCCAAATTTTCAGAAAGATATCCCGGCCTTTACTAAGAACAGCCTTACAAAATGTCACCCCTTTAAAAATAGCCCCCAGCAAAAGTCTGTAAAAAATCCACAAAAAAGAGAAAAGTTTATATATTAGATTTCACTACTTAAGAGTAAGAATTCATAATCACCTCTTTTTCCCAGCAAGACACTCGTCATGAGTGTTTTGTTGGGTTTTTTCTCATCCTGATAGCAAACAAGAGCCCTAATGTCAGACCAATGAACAATCCTGTAAAGAACAGCGATCCATATATGTTATTGATATAGAATGGAAGAGAATACTGATTCTTTTGTTCCAGATAAAAGTCCAGGTTTGACAATTCCAGTGCATATTCTGCATAAAGCAACGCCGAATAAGGATCAGTCTCTTGCAGTGAATTCGCATATTCATAATAGCTATATCCTACTATCGGAAACCTTCCTTTCTCTGATTGCTCAGCTATGACCCTTTGTGCAACATCAAGCTTCAAGGAGATTATATCCTTTATCCCCTCTTCTCCTACACCCATCATCCCCAAAAGGCGGTTACTCTGCGCTTTTGCTTTTGAGGCTTTGAAAAGGCAAAGCTCATAATTACCTTCACGAAAATCGGTAAATGCCCTTTGATACTCCTCCTTTATAGGCTCAACCAGTCCAGGTACATATAAGCTAAGATATTGATAAGTCTCCTCAGCCTCAGAAAGCTTCACAAGACAGGATTTCTTTAAGGTATCCTGATTGATCTCGTAATGTTTTCCGTCCGAATCAAAGAACTGTTTCCATGAATAGATACTATGCAACCTTTCCTTCGCATAAGCAAGATCTCCTGCTGGAACCGTTGCATTGCTTACATTAGGTAAGGCATCATAAGCCTCCCTTAACCTCTCTCTTACCACCATGTAAGTCTGAAGATCAGTTATGGAATCAAGGGATATATTGTCAATCTCTTCCTCGAGTAAATCAAGTTCATCCTTTATCCCTTTCCTTTCTTCCTGTAACTGCGACCTGTTCATTTCCTGGTATATTGCAGTACTGTAAGCTACATTCGATCCAAAACAATATGATGCTGCAGCGTAATACTGGTAATTATCAAGCGCAGCAGCGCTCTGATCATCAAGATCCTTTGTATAGTTCCCTAACATTGAACTGTTAAAATTTCTTCCCTTAAGAGAATCCCTTCTCTCGCATAACCCTTCAGCAAGCTCACGCATGGTATCTGTATAAGACTGGGATATCGCAAAACTGACATCCTTTTCCCGCATATCAGCCCCTGTTATGTAAAATACTGCCTCACCAAGTGTTGCAACCTCTATAACCTGTACACCACGTTCAGCACCATAATCCCGAAGATTGATAGTCTGGTTATCAAAATTAAGGATCGCTTCACCCTTTGGTATAAGGACAGTTGAAAGCCCATTCTTTCCTGCAGCCTCTATCTTTTCCTTCACTCCACCAACAGGCCCTATCACATTCCCTGAACTGATGGTGCCTGTAATACTCACACCTGGTTTCACATCCAGGCCTTCAATAGCCGCAACAGTCAAGACAGCCATTGCAGCACTTGCACTAGGCCCTCCGATGATTGAAGAATCTGCACGTATCACATAAAAGAAATCATACCTGCTGCAATCTGCATCGACATAATTGCACGCGATCTGCCGGGCAAGACGGGTAGACATCTGCGTATCCGCCTTAGTCAAAGGCAAAGTATCAATAAAGACCCTTCCAGGACCATACTCCTTTGAGACATAAAGCTCTGCAACACTTCCCTTCATCTTTCCTTCATCATCCTGTACCGCAAGCAAAGGCATATGCAATTGATTTGCTGCTGCAAGAGGCAGGAATAATATCAGTAAAAACAATTGTAATCTCATGAGACGAGAAAATATCTCTTCAGTTATAATATTTTTGTCGAAAAACAAAGATGTTCTAAATCGTAATTAGGGCACAGTAATAAATAGAAGTAAGTACTTCTA
>CAYYOI010000018.1:0-30876 GCA_964473285.1 uncultured Methanosarcinales archaeon
TAGAAGTACTTACTTCTATTTATTACTGTGCCCTAATTACGATTTAGAACAACACCAACAAAAAAACAAAAGTTTTATATAATAAGTTAAATGCTTTTAGATTGTTAGGAGGGTTCACAAAATGCGAAAGTTCATTACAGGGATCAAATCAAAACTAAACTCTATGAATGAGCCTCAGGAGAACCTCGAGAACGAGGATGGCTACGTGGAACTGGATAGTGAAGCAGAGGACGTTCAAAGAAAAGTGATAGTAAGACGCTTCATACTAAAAGAATTTGAAGATATTAAAGAGATTCTCGAAGCACTCAGAAAGAGTGATACCGTCGCATTCATAAACATAAAACCTCTCAAAGACAAGGACCTGCCTGAACTCAAGCGGGCCATAAACAAGCTAAAGAAGACCTGCGATGCCATAGATGGCGAAGTGGCAGGATTTGGGGATGAATGGATTGTAGCAGCACCATCTTTTGCAACCATCTACAAGACCAAGCAACAATCCCTTATATCAGAATCTGAACTCTGATGGAAGAAGAAGAATGTCCCTGCGGATCCGGACTTCCTTATGAGGAATGTTGCGGACAGGAAGAATAGCTTTTTAAATAATTCTTGAATATCTTAATCCATGTGCGGAATTATCGGCCTTTTCGGATATGAGAATGCAGATGAACTTATCAAGGAAGGCCTCTTACTCATGCAGCACAGGGGTAAGGACGGCCAAGGCTTTGGTGACGGAGAACAGACTCACCAGACAGCCCCTGATAAAAAAGATCTGATTGCCCATAATCTCCATGCCATAGTAGATCATATCATCCAGCCAATCAAAGGCAGGTTTGTCATGAATGGCGAGATATACAATTATAAAGAAATCAATGAGAACTTCGGCCTGAACTCCAAGAATGATGCTGAAACAGCATTCCAGCTGATAGAGCAACTGGGCTTTAAAGAAGCAATCAAGCATTTTGACGGACCCTTTGCCATTGCCTACTGGAAAGATGATAAAGTATTTCTTGCCCGTGATATTCTGGGTATAAAGCCCTTGTTCTTTAATCCAAAAGCCTTTGCTTCAGAAAACAATGTCCTAGAAAAACTGACAGGCCAATCCTTTGAACTGAATCCAAGAAAGATATGCATCATATCCCTTAAAGACAACACATACTCCCTCGAAAAAAGGGAATTCTTCACCTGCAGTAAATCAGAAAAGCCATATGATCTCCTCAAAGAAGAACTTAAAAAAAGACTTTATTCTGCAATCAAGAAAAGGATTCCTGACAAAAAGATAGGTCTTCTTTTCTCTGGAGGCATAGATTCAACCTTTCTTGCCTTGGTACTAAAAGAGCTGGATATACCTTTCACGTGTTATACCGCAGGCCTGAGTGAAGAAGCAAAGGACATCAAGGCTGCAAGAGAAGTTGCACAACATCTCAATCTTCCACTCAAGACAAAAATCCTGAATGAAGGATTACCATCTTACCTTGAAAGAATAGTCCCCCTTATTGAGGATTCAAATGTTGTAAAAGTTGGTGTTGCAATACCATTTTACCTTGCGTGTGAAATGGCAAAAAAGGATGATGTAAAGGTTTTGTTCTCAGGCCTTGGCTCAGAAGAGATCTTTGCAGGCTACAACCGCCACAAGCAGGCAAAAGACATAAACAAGGAATGCCTGAATGGCCTTCTTAACATGTATGAACGTGACCTATACCGTGACGATAAAGTGACCATGCACCACACGATAGAGTTACGCCTCCCATTCCTTGACCATGACCTCATCAGCTACGCACTTTCGATTCCTGCAGAATACAAGCTGAATCAGGAACAATCAAAGATAATCCTAAGAGAGATTGCGCATGATTGCGGCCTTCCAAAAAAGTTCAGCGAGCGCAAGAAACAGGCTGCCCAGTATGGCAGCAGCTTCGATAAGGCCATAGCAAAACTTGCAAAACCAAAAAAGAAATCAGAATATCTAAGGCAGTTCCTGCCGGAATCCAACCTAAGGTTAGGCGTACTTTTCAGTTCAGGAAAGGACAGCACTTACGCTGCCTGGATAATGCAACAGCAGAATTACGAATTAGCCTGCCTGATCTCGCTTTGGAGCAGTAACAATGAATCCTACATGTATCACACACCAAACATCTGGATAACAAAAGACCAGGCAGAATCCATGGGCATACCCTTGCTCATCCGCAAGACCGCTGGAAAAAAAGAAGAAGAGCTCCAGGACCTGAAAGTTGCACTCATAGAAGCAAAAGAGACTTATGGTATCCAGGGTATAGTCACAGGTGCCCTCTATTCAACCTACCAGCGAGACCGGATCCAAAGGATTGCAGAGGATTTGTCCCTCAAAGTATTCAATCCATTATGGCATATCGACCAGGAACACGAATTACGCAATCTCATTGATGAAGGGTTCAGTGTTGTAATGACATCCATCGCAGCCCAGGGCCTAACCAGGGACTGGCTGGGTATCCCTCTGACCCATGACCATGTTGACAGGCTTTCCAGACTCAGGGACTCCATCGGGATGAACGTCGCAGGAGAAGGAGGAGAATACGAAAGCCTTGTCCTTGACAGCCCTTTATACAGATATCCATTGATGATAGCAGATTCAGAGATAATTATGGAGAATGAATGCACAGGATACCTTGAAATCAGGAAAGTTTTAAATAGCAAATCATCAGAAGAATAACCCAGGTGAAATGCATGGAAAGAATTCAGACTGGAATAAAAGGACTCGATGAACGTATAGCCGGCGGACTGCCGAATCAATCTTCTTCACTAATCTGTGGAACACCCGGAAGCTGCAAGACGATCTTTTGCCTTGAATATCTATACCGTGGTGTAACCTCATTCAACCAAAACGGCCTATATGTAACAATAGAAGAGGATCCTGAAAGATTAAAAGACCAGGCAGACCAGTTTGGATGGAACCTGCTTGAGCTTGAAGAGCAGGGAAGATTGGGCTTTCTCAAGATTCCCATCGACACAGTCAACCTTGACATCCTTCGTATGATAAAAGAAGAGAAAGAAAGGATTGGCGCACAACGCCTTGTTATCGATTCCCTTTCGATACTTGCGATAAATGCAGCAATGTACAATCTTCCGATAAAGACACAAGTAGGAGATGACGTTTCATTTGCATCAAACAAGCTGATGCCATCATCATTAACAATGAACGAAGAGACAAAACAGTTCATCTATCTCTTCGTGAACAAGGTTTCCAATCTTGGAGCAACCACCATATTCGTAAGCGACTCCCCTGAACAAGGAGATTACATAACAAGAGACACAGTCTCTGAATTCGTATGCGATTCTGTTCTTAAGCTTGGAGTCCAGGAATTCGGAAAGACTATCTCAAGGACACTTGAGATAAGGAAGATGAGAGCGACTCCAGTGCATCCCGGCATAAACACCCTAGAGATTGTCCACGATGGACTTAATGTGACTGAGTTCACCTACTAAGATGAGGGCTGTTTTAGTATACGATACTAAGTATGGAAATACAAAGTATCTTGCAGAACGCATGCACAGTAATCTAAAATCCCAGTATATAGACTGCAGACTAATGCCTGTGCATGAGGCTGATTTTGAAGAGATCCAGAAGAGCAATGTCCTGATTGTTGCAAGCCCTACCCATTACTGGAATCCAAGCACATGCATAATCCGTTTCCTTGAAGAACTCGGCAGGCAAAGGATAATGGGAAAGATGGGATTCATGCTGAGCACAAGATATGATTCGCAACTTTTCGGCTCTGCAAGCAAGCGAATCTTCACATCCCTAAAGATCCTTCATTTCATGGTATATCCCTGGCAGGATTTCTATGTGAAAGATATTGAAGGGCCGCTTGCTGAAAATCAGGTTGAAAGCTGTGACAAGTTCAGCGACCTGATCGCTGATGCTATCGCAAAACAGGCAAAGGAGATTATGAATGCTAACCAATGAAAAGGTGGAAAAATATTTTGAAGTGACAAAAAAAGCACTTGACAAGGTAAAGATAGGTAAAGAAAGAGATATGGACTGGAAAAAGACAGCTGAAGATTTCCTTGACATGGCAACCCGCTACTTTGATGATGCCTCTTATTTCTACAAGAAGAATGACCTTATCAACGCCTTTGCAGCCTTGAACTACGCTCATGGCTGGCTTGATGCAGGGTCACGTATAGGTCTTTTTGATGTGGGTTTTGACAGTACCTTGTTTACTGTAGATAAAGACATGTTCAACGAGTGAATGTCCATATCTTGTTTCCCAGGAAATTTATCAGTAAAGCAACGCCTATTGCTATGACCTGTGAAAAGACATAGAACAATCCACCTTCAGTAAGTGCATAAAGTATTAAAAGATTAACACCCAAAGCAGAACAGCTTACTACTGCAAACTTAATAAATCTTTGCGCAAAACTTCTTCCTAACTTCTCCCTGAATGTGAACAGTTTATTGAGGATGAAATTATGGGACATTGCAACTATGAATGCAACCAATGCTGAGAATATGTACCAGATTCCTGACTCTGTCAGGAGATACAATATAAGTATATTTATCAATGTGCCCATGAAACCAATAAGAGAGAATTTAACGAACTCTATCCAGACATCTTTCCTGAGTAACAGGTAATTAAGTATATTCTCAAGAAACCACACCATCTCATGATGGCTTATTTTGCTCTTGCCCCTTACCCTGTTCTGGAAAACTATAGGCACCTCTTCTACCTTTCCCTTATTCTTGACCAAAACCTCAAGCAGTATCTTGAATCCCTTGGGGTTCAGTCCGGAAAAATCAATAGATTCTTTCCTTACCATGAAAAAACCAGACATAGGATCTCTTACATCTGTAAACAGCCTGGCAATCAATGTAGACCCTTTAGAGATTATCTTACGTACAAGACCCCATCCTCTTATCCTTCCGCCCTTGCAGTATCTGCTTCCAACAACAATATCAGCATCATCCATTGCATCCAAAAGTTCATGTATCTTCTTAGGAGAATGAGAAAGGTCCGCATCCATCACACCCAGGATATCACCTTTGGCTTTTTTCCATCCCGCAAGAACTGCAGAAGACAACCCAAGTTTCTTTTTCCTGTGAATCACACGAACCCCCAATTCCTCAGCGTACTTACCTGTTCCATCAGGAGAATTATCATCCACAACAATAATCTCTCCCTTTATAGAATGCTCGTCAAATTCCTTCCTGATCCCTTCAATAAGACTGCCGATATTATCCTTCTCATTATATGTGGGAATCACAAGGCTTAGCATTCCAATAGCTCAGAAAAGTAGATTTATAAAGTTACTGGAAATTTCATCTCTCAATGAGATATAAAATCATCCTCATAATACTTATTGCACTTTTGCTCAGGGCATACCATCTTGACACCGAAAGTATCTGGTCTGATGAAGGATACTCCATCAATGAAGCCCAGTATTCAATACCTGAGATAATCGATCACCTCAAGTATGATATGAACCCACCCCTATATACATTCGCACTTAAACTATGGGGTTTTTTCTTCGGTTATTCTGAGATTGCAGCAAGATCCCTTTCTGTACTATTCTCCCTTATCACAGTCTACCTTGTATACTGCATAGGAAAACAAGTCTACAGCAAAGAAGCAGGAATATATGCATCCATCATAGTCTCCCTTGCAACATTCCATATACAATATGCCCAGGAGACACGAAGTTATGCCCTTTTCGCAATGCTTGCAGCAGCATCCTTCCTTTTCTATTTCAAAGAACCTAACCTAAAAAACAACCTCCTTTACATAATAACAACAACCCTCCTTCTCTATACTCATATATACAGCATCTTCCTTATAATTGCACAGAATATCCCGATTAAGTTCAGGAAAAAATGGATAATCTCCCAGGTTACCCTTCTCATACTATTCCTGCCCTATCTATCCATACTCATCTACCAGGCAACAAGAACACTCGGAACAAACACCTGGATTACAGCTCCAACCCTAAACGACATCCTCCACCTATTCCATCTTCACGGAGGAACCGATTTCCTGATAATCCTGTTAGTCGCACTTTCAGCCCTTGCATTCAGGGATCCAAGAAAAGAAGAATGGACACTTCTCTCATGGTGGCTTATTCCTATAATGATTCCTTTAGTATTCTCTTACATGATAGACCCTTTCCTTTACCCTCGCTATACCCTTCCTGCAACTCTCGGCCTATACCTTCTTGCTGCAAGAGGCCTTACCAGACTGCGTCAACCACTAAAGATAGTAACTCTCCTTGTAATAATCATAATCTCCGGGCAGGCAATCAACAATTTCTATGCAGCACCTTACAAAGAGAACTGGCGTGATGCAACAGCATACATCGATTCTATCGCAGGACCTGAAGACAGAGTACTCTTTTACCCAGGCTGGACCAAGAACCTTGTATATGATTATTACTCAGATAAGAATATTAAAACATATATGGTAACTTACAAGACAAGAGAATTGAACGAATCAGACATAGAACGGATTAGCCCTATGATAGGAGAATACGATAAATTCATACTCGTTCTTGCGCATAACATGGATAGTAAAGAACTCAGGGAAAAGATAGAAGAAGAATATGATAACCTTCAGAAAAAAGAATTCAGGGGAATACGAATACTCATCTACTCCTGAATCTAGTCCTCCAAAAAAGCATCAAGCAACTTACAATAAATAGTTCAAGACTCTCAAAGAATTCTCCCCTTTTAGGATCAGGTCAAAGTCAATACCAAGTGGCGCACCCATACAGAAAGATATTTAAAACACTGGCGCAGAACGATTAGAATGCTCCAATCAACATTCGTGCATATTCCAAAAGTCGGCAAAAGATTCGAAGAAAGAATCTGGACACATGTACTGGATTGGGAAGAGTTTCTTGACAAGTACGAAGACCTTGACATACCAGTCTCAAAAAAGATACATGTTGCCTGTTATGTAAAAAAATCAATTGAAGCGTACAGGAACGGAAACATGCGTTTTTTTGCAAACCTGCTTGAGCCCGCACTCCACTGGCGCGCATATCTACATTGCAAGAAAGTTGGTTTTCTGGACATAGAGACAACAGGGCTTTCAAAAGAAAGAGACAGCCTCACGGTTATCGGTCTGTATGACGGGGATGAGACTAATATACTTGTTAACGGAAAGAATCTTCACCAGTTTGAATCAATAATCAATCAATACGACATGCTGATAACCTATAACGGCAGATGCTTTGATCTTCCTTTCCTGAAATCAAAATTTCCATCTGTAAATCTTAACCAGCTCCATGTAGACCTGCGATTTGTCATGCGTTCCCTTGGCTATAGCGGAGGACTCAAGATGATAGAAAAATCGCTTGGCCTTGCACGTGATGATGAGATCTCAGATGTTGATGGCCTTGAAGCTGTCCGCCTCTGGCACAGGTACCAGAAAGGAGATGAGAATTCATTGAAAAAACTCATTGAATACAACAAGGCAGATATTAAGAACCTTAAGTTTCTTATGGATTTTGCATACAAGCAACTCATGCGTAATTATCAAAAGCCGCAAGTATCTCATGCTCTTTGAAAGGCTTGCTTATATACTCATCAGCACCAGCATCAACACATTCTTTTATGATTTGATCCTGATGGCTTAGAGAAGTAACCATAACAACCTTGATGTTTGGATTGTATTTCTTTATAGCAATCAGAAGATCAATACCTGAGCGATTGGTATCCATGACTATATCCAAGAATACGATATCAGGATCATTCTCTTTGATTTTCTCTATTGTTTTGGATGAATTAGCCGCCTCAAATATCTCACATTCATGCTTCCAAAGTATTTTCGCTATGACCTTTCGCACCATCTGCGAATCATCAACAATCAAAACCTTTGTCATGATCAGCTTTTAGAATTAAAAGTATATAAAATTTATTAAAATTAAGCCGCTGACCTGAAGAACAGATGTGCCCTGTTGTTTATCAGGTGGAATAATTCCAGTTGCTCATAGTATTTCCTAAAATACTTGCTGTTCACATTGCAGGGCTGTTGATCACGGGACATCCGTGAGATAATGTTTTTCATTTTATCACCTCAGGATCTTCTCTTTCTTAATGATTTAAATAGCCTACTTGAGGATGTCCAGTGAACATGGTCAGAACTGAGATATAATCTTTTTGAGCACAGCAAAATCCTCCTCGAGTACATAACGTTTTTCAGGATTATGGCATGCATACGCGGGATGAAATGTAGGGAACACCAATAAGGAACCAGTCAAAAGATGACCACGCATCTGGCTTATCCGGGTAAAGGGTAATTCATATAATTCGCAAGTCACTTTTGTTGCATACTTGCCAAGAGTAATGATCAGCCTGGGTTGAAGAAGTGCCAACTGCCTCCTAAGATATGGAAGACAAGCGTTTATCCTTCCACGACTGGGATTATGGTTTCGTGGTGGATGACATTTGAGGACATTAGTGATATAGACCTTGTTACGTTCCATGCCTGCAATTCCAAGTAACTCATCAAGTAATCTACCGGCTTCACCTATAAAATGCTTCCCGAACATATCCTCATAGTATCCGGGTGACTCACCAAGAATCATTATTTCCGAATCGTGCGGACCTTCACCAACAAGCGGCGCTCGTCTTGTCTTATGAAGTTCGCATCTGGTACAATTCCTGACATCTGAAACGATTTCTTCAAAAGGAGCCATAGAAAATAAAAACTATTTAAATTCTAGCGGTACAATCCCAGGCAGTGTTTTTCTTTCCATGAAAGCAAGGGACGCTCCTCCACCTGTTGAGACATGACTTAGTTTTTCAGCAACACCATACTTATAGACTGCTGAAGCAGTATCACCACCACCTACAACTGTAACTGCATCAAGCTCTGCCAGGTAATGAGCTATTGCTTCAGTCCCTTTCCCAAAAGCATCTGTCTCGAACTCACCCAATGGCCCGTTCCAAAGTATTGTATTGGCGGATTTGAGGTATCTCCTGAATAATGATACAGTCTTTTCACCCATATCAAGCCCAATCCAGCCATCAGGAATCTCTGAGACATCAACAGTCTTTATTTCTTCGGTCCCATCAAGAGATGTTGAAACAACCACATCCTCAGGGAACACAATCTTTTCTGTATAGACATCCATAAGCTCCTTTGCATAATCTACCTGATCTTCATCAACAAGACTATTCCCCACCTCATAGCCTTTTGCCTTGAGGAAAGTGAATACCACTGCACCTCCCAAAAGAAGGTAGTTCACATTAGGCAAAAGGTTTTCCAGGACCTTCATCTTATCCTTTATCTTTGCGCAGCCAAGAATCGCAATGAATGGCCTCTTAGGGTCATCCAGTGCACCACCAAGCATCTCCACCTCTGTCTGGACAAGTCTTCCCGCATAAGAATCAAGATATTTAGTGACTCCTACAACAGAAGCATGCGAACGATGACAGGTCCCGAAAGCATCATTCACGAAAATATCGCCATTCTTGCTTAGCTTCTTTGCAAACCCTGGATCATTCTGCGTCTCTTCCTCATGGAAACGCAGGTTCTCAAGCATCACAATCTTGGAATCAGGAAGTTCCACATCAATGCAGTCATCAACCTTTGATACCTCCTCCCCTAAAAGCTCAGAAAGCCTTCTTGCCACAGGATCCATCCTTAAAGCATCATCAACACCTTTAGGTTTCCCAAGATGCGACATAAGGATAATCTGAGAAGACTCTTTCATTAGCTCCTTTATGGTTTCAAGTGAGCGCTTTATCCTGGTATCATCTTTTATTACTCCATCTGACAATGGGACATTATAATCAACACGCATTAGGACTCTCTTTCCTGCTGCATCAATACTATCAAGTGTCTTAAGCATGCAATCACCTCTGATTATCCTGTACATCCCCTATTAAATAATTATAGAAAAAGTGAAAAAATAAAGCACTTCATCGGACATACAAGTATCCTTCCCTTGTCTGTGGATTTCCTGCCCTTGTGCATGTATAACGATATGTTTCGGTTTCAGTAGGCATGAACTCAAGCTCATAAAGTCCTGGCTTCAATGGCCTGACAATATTTAGACCTTCCAGCCTGAAAGTGCATGGAGCGTTTATATCAATCATGAGTACCAATGAATCTCCACCATCAGCAAAGATCTCTCTTGGTGTAATCTTATCAGAATCCACTCTCATATTAACCACACTCTGAAAAGAGACCTCTTCAGTTGTTTCACGAACTTCTGGATACTGCCATTGGTTAACATTCTTTGAATTATCTGAATCATTATTATACACATAATCCCCTGCAAGGATTGTGGAAAAGACAATGACAATCAGTATTGCTAGTATTCCTATAAGCCTCATGATATCACCTTAACTACTTTGAAATACTGACATACTTAAAAAGATTTCGTTTAGAAATATTTATAAATGAATCTTATACAAAAACGAATGGGGTACAATGAAGAAATTATACCAATGGGAATATTTCGCTGACATAAAGCCGCAGGATATTTCCGAATGGAAAAGCCAATCCGGTCCGGTAAAAGACAAAACAGGGGTATCACTCTCAGTTCTTATCGACAATCCCAAGACAAGGGTGATTCTTGCAGGCCCTTTCAACAACTGGGGAAAAGACACCAGAAAGCTGGAAGACTTCACATTCAAACACGACAAGGACAGCATCTATGCGACCCTCAGGACATCAGCCCTCAAGCACAAGGACTCGTATAAGCTTCTCGTTAACCAAGGCAATAAATGGTTCTACATCCAAGATCCAGCAGCTCCCTATTTTGATGATGATGGCAACAGTGTATTCTGGGATTTTGAAGATCCTTCAGCATACAAGAAGAAGCACACCTTCATTGACACCCAAAACAGGAGCACACGTATTGTACAGACAGACCTTCCAGGCCTGATAATGCACTGGGCAGACAAGGAAGGTATCTGCGGCCGTGACATCCACGAGAAGGATTATTATTCATTCATAACAAAGAGCGGCATAATCCCGCATCTCAAGAAGCTTAGCTTCAACACGATACAATTCTTGCCTTTTGCCCAAAGCATTGACGGTGACAACTGGAAATTCCGCTATCTTATCCCTTTCCAGTTTTCAATCCAGAAGAACTGGGGTAATCCAGACCAGTTTGCCGAGATGATTGACACATTTCACAAGCATGGCATCGCAGTCATCGGTGACTTTGTAATATCCCACCTTCCCTTCAAGGATTTCTCTATATTCGGACAGTCCTACGAGCACAACGGTATTCACCAGTGGAGGAACAGGCATAACACCCAGGTTTACATGAAAGAGGAGACCCCTTGGGGAACCATGCGGATTGACTATGACAATAAGTACGTCCGCCAGTTCTTCCGTGAAAGCTGCCTGCACTTCATGAAGAGTTATCATATTGACGGATTCCGCATAGATAATGTTGACGGCATCCTGCGGTATGGCCAGAACGGAGACGGAGAAGAACGCCCGCACGGAAGAACCATGCTCAGGGAGTTAAACAAGACAATCTATGACTACAACCCACAGGCACTCATCCACCTTGAATCCCATTACTTCTACAAGGACAACGCAAAGATGCTAGTGATCCCATTCGACCAGGACAACCGCGCCTTGGGAGCAACTGCATACAACAGCTCCAGGCTCACCTATTACCTTCACAAAGACTACATGCCAAAAGACATCAAGAAAGTTAACCTATGGAGATTCAGGGATATAACTGAAGAGAAAGAGTGGGGGCAATCAAACTCCACAGTTGCAGACTTCCACAACCACGATGCAGCAGCAGGGCTCATGGAGATGCGTTGTACAGGCTCCTACGCCTATGACGCCATGACCTACAACCAACCACAAAACCACATCCATGCAGTCGGAAAGATCAAGGTGATGGAAGCAATCATATCTTTCATGTGTGAAGGAAGGACCCTTGATTTGGTACAGACATTCCTGCTCCAGAAAGGAACCTTTGAGCATGACAGTTCAATCCACTGGCCACTAACATTCAACCAGGCAAGCCGCAATCTACTCGCATACAAAACCCGAATCAACCAGATAATGGAAGATGAAGCTTTCTGGCCAAAGAACTCCAAGAACCGCCAGTTCCTCAACGTGGATGACAAGAATAAGATACTGGTCATAGAACGCAGTGCAAACTCCCGTTTTGTTATCGTTATCAACCTATCTGCCTGGACACACTTCAAGTACAAAGTAGGAGTCAAAGGAAAAGAGGATTACAATGTGATACTCAATAGTGACCTTTTTGACTACTCAGGCCAGGGACTCATTTCTTACCCTGAGACCCTCAAAAACAGGCCCAGCAAGAATTTTGAGGTCCTTGACAGGGAACTTGAACTGGGCATGATAGCCCCCTACGGAGTGATAGTTCTCCAATCAAAAAAGTAAATTTAAAAAGGAAGGACAAGTTCTTAAGACCAATGGAAGAGAAACTAAGACAAAAATACATTGAAGCCCAGTCCATAGACAAACAAGCCCAGCAGATACAGGAACAATTAAGCCAGGTTAACCAGCAGATCGAAAATCTCAACTCAGTAATAGAATCACTCGAAGAACTAAAGACCATAAAGGAAGGTGATGAACTTCTTGTTCCGATTACGAATGGCATCTTCTTTGAAGCCATAGCAAAGAAAACAGAAAATGTCAAGATTAACGTGGGTTCTGAAACGGTTCTCGAAAAAGGGATTGATGATGCAAAAAAGATGCTGAAAAAACAAGAAGATGAATTGAACGAGATCCGCGAAAGACTTAATGAATTCAGCCAGGAGCTTGCAATCAAGTCTGAACGGGTTCATAAAGAAGCACAGGAAGCTCTTAAGGAATACGAAAATGTTTAACTTTTTCAAGGAAAAACTAAAGAAGACCGTTTCTGCATTCTCAAAGAAAGTAGAAGAAGAAGGCGCAGAAATAACTGATAAGACTGAACAAGAGATAACAGAAAAACCTGAAACTAAAGAAGACATAAAACAAAAAGACATAACAGAAGAAACAAGTAAAAAAGAATCTGAAGAAAAACTGATAACCAAAGAAACTACAGAAAAGAAAAAACCAAAAGAGACAGAAGAACTAAAAGAAACAACAGAAGAGAGAAGACCAAAAGAGACAGAAACACAAAAACCAGAAGAAACAGAAGAGATAAAACCAAAAGAGACAGAAGAACTAAAAGAAACAACAGAAGAGAAGACAGAACAAGAGACTGAAAAAGAGCCTATCAAGAAAGGATTATTCTCAAGAATTCACCAAAGCATTGTCACAAAAAAGATCTCTGAAAACCAGTTCGAAGACCTATTTTGGGAGCTGGAGATAACAATGCTCGAGAACAACGTGGCAGTTGAAGTAATAGAGAAGATAAAAGATGACCTTAAACAAGAGTTAGTTGAAAAGCCTATCCCAAGAAATAAGATAGAATCAACCATACTAAAGACACTGAGAACATCCATAGAAGAGATCCTAGATCAGAGAATCTTTGACATATTTAAAGAGATGGAAAAGAAAAAGCCGTATGTAATCTGCTTCATAGGTGTTAATGGCTCAGGAAAGACAACAACAATAGCAAAATTCACCCATCTCCTGCAAAAGAACAATAAGAGTGTTGTCCTTGCAGCAGCAGACACATTCAGGGCAGCAGCAATCGATCAGCTCACCCAGCATGCACAAAATCTCAATACAAAAATAATAAAACACGATTATGGTCATGACTCAGCAGCAGTTGCATACGATGCAGTAAAGCACGCACAAGCAAAAGACCGTGACGTGGTGCTGATAGATACAGCAGGCAGGCTCCACTCAAACAAGAATCTTTTGGATGAACTAAAGAAAGTAATAAACGTCAGCAAGCCTGACATAAAACTCTTTGTCGGCGAATCAATTACTGGCAACGACTGCATCGAACAGGCAAAACAGTTCAATGACGCTGTAGGAATAGACGGGATCATACTTTCAAAAGCTGATATCGACGAAAAAGGTGGAGCCGCAATCTCTGTTTCCTATGTCACCGGAAAACCCATACTTTTCATGGGTAACGGCCAGGAGTATGAAGATCTCGAAGTCTTCGACAAGGAAAAGCTTCTCCAATCACTTAACCTATAATTATTTAAATGAGCTGTTCAGATAAAAATCCATGATAGAGATTATCGGGTGGATAGCAGCAATCTTCACAGGAAGCCAATTCTTTCCCCAGGTCTACAAGACATTCAAGACCAAAAGGGCAAAAGACCTCTCCCTGACAACCTTTATTGTAGTAATCCTTACAACAATCCTCTGGATAATATATTCTTTAGGCATTGGAAACATCATCATACTTGTGACAAATGTACTTCTCTTCCTAAGCGGTCTTGCACTTCTAATTATGAAATTTGCATATTTTGATTGAAAATTTTCCAATATATCTCCAACAAGAGATATAAAGCATATCTCTTCCAGGCATGCTATGAAGATTCGTGAAGTCCCACATGAAAACCGTCCCCGTGAAAGATGCATAAAATCAGGCCCACAGGCACTATCCACTGCAGAACTCCTGGCACTCATATTCCAGAGTGGCACCCAGAAAATAAATGTCATTGACGTTGCAAATACAGTCATCCGGAAAATAAAGTTAGAGCGTCTTGCAGACACAACCATAAACGAATTAACCCAGATACCAGGTATTGGACAGGTCAAAGCGCTCCAGCTCCAGTCAATAGGCGAGCTTGCACACCGTATAAAGATTGCAAAGATCCAAGACGCACCCATCACCTGCGCCCATGATGTCTACAATCGAATGGCACCATCCCTTACTGGGCTTACTAAGGAGCATTTTATAATTCTTCACCTGAACGCGAAAAATCAGGTGACAAAAGAAGAGACAGTAAGTATTGGAACCCTTACTGCATCAATCATCCACCCCAGGGAAATATTCAGGGCTGCAATAAAAGAGAATGCCAACGGAATAATCCTTGTCCACAATCATCCATCCGGTAACCCCAACCCTTCAGATGAAGACAGGATCGCAACAGAAAAGCTTCAGAAAGCAGCAGATATAGTACAGATACCGATTCTTGACCATGTCATAATAGGTCATGAAACTTATTTCAGCTTCAATAGGGAATAAGAGACAATAAGAAATCAAGTAATGACCCAACATGGGTCTTCTTAGGTTGCTCAAGGTGCACCCCCGTCATGTTCTCCTCTCTGCCGGTCATGTTCTCAGAATTTTCTGGACTTTCTTCTGTGACATTCTCTTTATGTTCAATAACAACACCACATGAACTATAATCTTCAGTCTTGTACAAAGCCTTGTTACACCCTGAAATAGACATGACAACAGACATCACATGTGAGATATCAGTATCTATAACCACCTCATAGGTATCATTACCTACCTTGGTATAGCTGGTAGCATCATCTCCCACGAGATTACCCCCTTTTTTTCCAATCTTTCCATTCAGATATATTGATATATCCCTGTCCTGCTCAACCTTGCTGTAATCATTTGCACCAAGACCGTGATACACTATATGCAATCCATCTTGCTGCCTGTAACACTCATCAACAGTAATATTGACAAACTTACAGCTATGCACATAACCCGGGCAGGAAGTATCAAACCTTATCAACGTAGCATCTGGATAAAATCTGGTGATCTCGATAGGCTTAGGAGACAAGGTGAATGTGTAATTGTCTTTTTCTACTATGCTAAATTCCTCAGAAATGAACCGTATCTTCTCCCGTTGTGAACTCTCATCAATAGGCTTATAATCCTCCCCGAACCATGCCCCTTCTATTGGAGTATATTCCGCACCAGGAGTCTTTTGATATCCAACACCCTTAACAACAGAATCAATCCTCAGCTTCTCCATCCCATTGGATAACACAAGCTCAACAACACCATTCTCATAACAATTGATTTTTTCTGGCCTAATCTCATCTATATCAGCATATACAGGAATAAGGAGCAATAGCAAAAGCCACCATTTCATGATACCCTCTGAATAATTGTCCTATTTAAAGCTATTGACTTTAATCAAAGTATCTGGGATCATCAGACCTGATATATTCTTCCTTCATCGTGATAGGATATCGCTTATTACTTGAATCAGTTGAGCTGGTCCTTTGCGGCCTCGGGTTTACATTCGTTGAATTGACTTTTGAATTCGGCTTTGAATCACTGGTTTGATTGGATCTTGAGTTTTTTGAATTAATTTTTACCTTATAGCCTACATCAGAACTGTTTATCTCAAGAGCCTTTCGCATATTGATAGGCCCACAACTCATACAGGTAAAAAAAGGCCCATACTTACCATGTTTCAGGTCCAGTATTTCACCACAGATACAACGCATAAGACCTAGTTCCCTATCAGTATGTTTCCTGCATACCGGAATCCCTTGCTTATTCATGGCAATCGCCCTTTCACTGCAAAAAGGGCACTTGTCAACCTTACTTTCCCCGTATCGTTTTGGTATCCTCATCCTTTTTTCTCACTAGGTGCTCCCTTAAAAACCTTTGCATGTTCCACGAGAAGCGCATGATATTCCTGATAAACCCTGTAATCCTTAGGAAGGTTCCTCTCAAAAAATTCCTTTACCTGCCCGTATGATTCCTGCTTCATATCAAAGATCCGTCTTGTATAAGTATCAACAACAAACGTAGGTTCAGAATAAGCATACAAAAGCATTGAATCTGCAGTCTCCTCCCCGATACCCCATAATGAAAGCAGCTCCTCCCGTGTAGGCTTACCTCTCTTTTGCTCAAAAAACTCCGCAAAAATCCGAAGTTTCTTTGCCTTCTGGTTATAATATCCCGCAGGCTTTATTGCTTCCTTCAGCTTTTCATCTGACAGCAATAACAACTCCTTTGCTTCGATTGACTTCAGTTCAGAAAGATTCAAAAGCGCCTTTTCCACATTTATCCAGCCAACGTTTTGGGTAAGGATTGAACCAATACATATTTCAAATCGCTGCCGAAGATTCTTAGGATAGGAATAATCCCCTGGATGATATCCCCTGCAAGAGCCAGTCTTGGTCGGGTTGCACCCATCCACCTCAAGCAATGGCCACCAACCTTGCAGCCCGTACTTTTCCAAAAGCGACTTATAGAATGCATACGGTTTCATGCACAAAACATGATAGCTACTAATATATAAAAACAATGAAAAAAATAAAAATCCTAAATTAGGTTGTTCTCAAACAGGTACTCTTCATAATTCCAGTCCATCCAGTTTTGATTATCACAGTCAAAGTCATCTGTAAGGATCAACCAGACCTTCTCACCATCGCCAATGAATTCTCCTGCAATATGGACATTACCGCCATTATTTACTGTCGCTGTTCCAAGACAGACCGGATTGTCAGTCCACTCTATTCCAACACGCAGTAGTGTATACTCAACACCTGCCTCTAGCCCATGCCCATTGAATACAAAATAGTCGTCATAATGGAGTTTCCCCCAGGCACCATCTTCAACAATGTCCCAGCCAGGATCCCCGGTTTTCTCATATAGATACAACTGGTTTGGCTTTCCCTTATTTTCTGGCGCTGCAAGTCCGATAGCTGCAACCAGCATCAAACTTACCAATAATACAATATAGCCTTTCATTTTACACCCCCGGCTTCGTGCCGAATTACGCATGGATACCAGAACTCTAGTTAATGATTATGAATACTCACTATAATAAAAGGTAAAAAAATATAGAATTTAACCAAGACTTACTATTGCAGAGTCCTTAAAGGTTTCCGCCACACCAACCCGAAGACCATTCACATCAACAGGTGAATCAACCCTTAATTCTTCAGTTGTCTGGTTGAACAAGACAGATACAACCGCATCACCATTATCTACTGAGACAAGAGTTGCTGTATGGTTGAAAAGCGTCCTGGTATCACCTTCACGCATGAAGTATTCATTGGAATCAAGCTCCAACGAGTCCATCACAACACCCAGGATCTTTTCACCCTTATAATCACGTACTGTCCTATTTTTGAAATAGATTTTATCTTTATAAGCAAATGCATCATCAAGCCCATACGAAGAATCCCCAGTAGTCATGGTATCCGCGTCTTCAAGCCTAAGACCATCTCGCTCCTGCCCGATACTATAGGGAAGCTGCCCTTCCATTGCAGAAGTTATATGCATACAGCATTCAGGTTCTCCTGCTTCAGGATACCCACATCCTACAATCTCCATTAACAGCAGGCCATACGTGTGAAAGTCTTCAGTTGCATTGCCGATAAGCTCACCCTCAACACCTATCAAATGTAGCCATTTCTTATCAACAACCCTGGCACCCACATCAATATCATAACCATATACAGTCTCCGGAGTAAGGGTCTCTAGGCCAGAACGTGTATAAATCGTCTCATTGCCCACAACTCGGTAAAAATCCTTCATGCAGCAACGTGTCATAGGATACTCCTTACAATACTCCTCACGCTCAGCAAGCTTTTGCTCGACCTCTTCCTCTGCAGCCCTCTGTTCCCCTGCAATCTCTTCTTCATGCAGGGAAGTCTGCTCTTTTTCAAGTCTTGTAGTATCCCCAAACGCAATCTCACCATCAAATGTATCACTAAACTCAATGATTGTATAATTGCCATTCGCAGGAACTTTCTTAATATCACTCAGGTAATATGATTGTACATTATCAAGACCTACAACATACTGATCTGCCGGAAGCTTTGCCTTGACTACACCAAGATGATTTGTGGTATAGATCCGGTAAGCCCGTTTATCCCAATCAGAATCAATGGCCTCCCGATGTGTTGATTTGGAACCAAAATACACTCTCTTAGCAGGCAAGGGATTACCATCATTATCTACAACAGTAGCAATCACATTTGGCTCTTCAAATTTTTCCTCATACCTATTCCAAACCTTACCATTATATTCAAGAGTGATTTCTTTATCTTCACCAAATCTTACTCGCTTGAACTGTACCCCATCAACAAGGTTAAGACTCATATCCTTTGCAAAGAAGGATTGTCCTGGTGCCTCTGCATATACAACATATTCACCAGGTTCCTCATAGAACTCAGCCTCCCCGCTTTCGTTCACATCCTTTGAATACCCCTCATTGGTTTTTGGATTCCATATAGAGACAGTCAAAAACCTATTACTCCCATTCATTGCATTTCCATCTGAATCCAATAGCTTCACCTTTATATCTGAACTTTCAGTTGTATCAGCCACATTAGAAACAGGTTTATCACATCCTGTGATAAGAAGAACAAGTATAACACTTAGAAACATCAGCCTTTTCATTGAATCACCTCGAAGCTCTTTTAAATGAACTGGCTTATAAAGTTGCCTGTTTTGGTTTTTATCCAGGAAGAGCAACTTTTATAAATGCAGCCTTTTTCACTTCTAACAGGCGGGCCCGTAGCTTAGTTCGGTGGAGCGCCAGTCTTATATGGCAGCGTTTCATACACTCTTAAGAGAGCTGGTGGTCGTGGGTTCAAATCCCATCGGGCCCATCGCAGGTTTTATAAATAAAACTATAACTATCACTTGATAATGGCTGCAAAGAAGAAAAGTAACATAGAAAAGGATCAACCTGTCATAAACATAGGGCTTATAGGTCATGTTGACCATGGTAAGACCACTCTTACGGAAAGATTCTCAGGCAAATGGACAGACACGCATTCTGAAGAACTCAAGCGAGGGATCACTATCAGGCTTGGTTATGCAGACGCGGTCTTCAGAAAATGCACAAAATGCAATGAATACACAACAAAAGAAACCTGCACAAAGTGCAACGAATCCTCCGAACCTGTCAGAAAGATATCATTCATAGACGCCCCAGGACACGAGTCCCTGATGGCAACCATGATCAGCGGCTCAGCCATTATGGACGGAGCCCTTCTATTGATTGCTGCAAACGAGGACTGCCCGCAGCCCCAGACAAAAGAGCACCTCATGTCACTTGAGATTGTAGGGATCAAGAATCTTGTAATAATCCAGAACAAGATTGATCTCATCAGTGAAGAAGGAGCAAAAAAGAATTACGAGCAGATAAAAGAGTTCATCAAAGGAACACCTTACGAAGATGCTCCCATAATCCCGATCTCAGCAAAGATGGGAATAAACATAGACATGCTTATCCAGGCAATCGAAGAGCATATTCCCACTCCAAAAAGGGATACAACAAAAGACCCTATGATGTTTGTTGCAAGAAGCTTTGACATCAACAAGCCTGGCGCCCTTCCACAAGAGATGATCGGAGGTATCCTTGGAGGGACAATCAAACAGGGGAAACTGAAGAAAGGCGATAAGATTGAGATCCTTCCTGGAAGAAAAGTCACGGAAAAGAACACGACTGTCTGGAAACCTATAAAGACAGAGATAACAGGTATGATGACTGCTGGCAATCAAGTCAAGGAACTTATCCCTGGAGGCTCTGTTGCAGTAATGACAAAACTTGATCCTGCAATGGTAAAATCAGACACCTTGTCAGGAGCTGTAGTAGGAAAAGAAGGTAAGATGCCTCCTGTACTTCATGAACTTGAGATGGAACTGCATCTTCTGGAAAGAGTTGTCGGTTCAAAAGAGACAGTCACAGTCGAGCCCATTAAGATGAACGAGATTCTCATGCTCAACGTCAATTCTGCCGCAACAGTCGGTTTTGTTACTAATGTCAAGAAAGACAAAGTATCCTGCAAGCTCAAATTGCCTATCTGTGCTGAACCAGGATCAAGGATAACCATATCCCGCCGTCTGGGCAATAGGTTCAGGCTCATCGGTTACGGAATCATAACCCAGCAATGATTTATCCGCAAGAAGTAAAGTAAGCCCAACTCTTGCAACAGGTTTCTTTTCATCAAAAATCATCAAACCTGCAAAAGCTCCTCTTTTTGAATGTTTTAACTTTTCAAGATAGAAATCAAGCCTTCCTCCCTCATCAACAGGGGAAAATACAGATATGTCCTGACCTGAATAAAAATACATCTTATTCTCCGGAGTCTCAAAATCAAGACTCAGAAGTGCTGAAGAGGAAAATGAAACAGGATATAAATAAGGAATACCTTCAGTCTCACATGAATAATTATAAGACTCAATACTCTGCTTGAACTCATCCCCCTCCAAAGGGACACTAAGTATCTGATCCAATGAATCTGAAGCTGGAAAACTAACATCACTTGAGAAACTGGCTTTCATCACCAAATCTTCTCTTGTACAAAAAACATTATTATAATCCCCAGAAAAGTCTACTGTTGAATCCACTGGAACAAAATCTTTAAATTTTGCTTTCATAAAAAAAGGAGGTACAACTCCTGAAAAATCACAGGCGATACTTGCAAGCTGAAAGCCTGATACAACAGGATAATCAACACCTCCCTCTGAAGTTGAATAATGAGGGATATTTGTATCATTTGTTGCTGAAACAAATTTTCTGTTTTTCATGTAAGAGATATATCTTTTCATATTTGGAGATTGGTAACTTTCTATTTTTAAAAATTACTAAAAATTTATATTGAGATACACAAGATTCTAAGAGATGATAATCTCAATCAGCGGAACTCCAGGAAGCGGTAAAAGTACAGTAGGAAAAGCACTTGCCAAAAGACTTAACCTGAAAAGATATTATATCGGAGGGATTCTTCGAGAACAGGCAAAAGAACGCGGCATGACAATACAGAAGTTTCTTAAAAAGGGAGAGACTGATCCCAGCATTGACAAAGATATTGACGAATACCAAAGAAACCTTGGAGAAACAAAAGACAATTTCCTTATTGAAGGCCGGACATCCTTTATCATGATACCCCATTCAATAAAAATCTATCTCAATGTTGATACCCATACTGCCGCTGAACGAATATACAATGACACCCAGGAAAGAAACGAAGGGAAATCAAGAAGCATAAAAGCCGTTGAAAACAAGATTCACGAAAGGATGGAATCAGACAAGAAAAGATATATCAAGTATTACGGGACAGATGCTTTTGACGAAAACAACTACGATATAGTTATTGATACTACCTCTCTCACCCCTGATGAAGTGATAGAAGATATAATCAAGAGACTAGAGATACTCCGGTCATCTCCTTAGGTTTCCTGATCTTCATGAGCCGGAGTATTGTCGGAGCAATATCCGCAAGCGTTCCCTCCTTCTTCTTGAGTTTTCTTCCGGTAATTATGAAATTGACAGGATTTAGTGTATGGGATGTCTCATGCTTTCCCACCATCTCTTCACAATTCCCATGATCTGCAGTGACAAGCAATTTTCCGTCCAGGGAAAGCACCTTCTCCTCAATCTTTCCAAGGCACTCATCCACTGCCTCACAGGCTTTCACCGCAGCATCAAGATTCCCGGTATGACCAACCATATCCCCATTCACAAGATTGACTATCACAAGATCATACTTTTCAATAGATTTGACAAGCTTATCTGTTATCTCATATACACTCATCTCAGGCTTCATATCATAGGTTGCAACAGCTGGACTGTGGACTAGTATACGATCCTCACCCTTATTGGGTTTCTCTTCCAGCCCATTGAAGAAGAAAGTCACATGCGCATATTTCTCAGTTTCACTTATCCTAAGCTGCTTATTACCTGCTTCAGCTACAACCGAACCCAAAAGCCTCTTGAGTGTTACTGGACCGAATGCAACCTCGCATGGCATCTTATCATAGTATTCAGTCATTGCCATGAAATTGACATTCACATCAGAATGGAATTCCTCAAAATCCGGCTCAACAAATGCCTTGGTCAATTGCCTTGCCCTGTCAAACCTGTAATTGAAAAAAAATAGACAATCATCTTTTTTCATTCCCTTATAATCCCCAATAATCCGTGGACGGATGAATTCATCAGTCTGCCTCATCCCATAAGCATCATCAAGAGCCTCTTCCCAGGTATCAAACCTTTTTCCCCTTGCCTTTGTCAACGCATGATAAGCAAGCTCAGTTCTCACCCACCTGCGATCCCGATCCATCGCATAATACCTTCCGCTTATGACTCCGAATCTCCCGACCCCAAGCCTCTTGAATTCCTTCTCTAAAATCCTGATGTATTTTTTAGCTGATTGGGGCGGTGTATCACGCCCATCAGTGAAAACATGGACTACAACATCCACAATCCCAATCCTTTTTGCAGCAGAAAGTAAAGCCAGCAGGTGATCTATGTGAGCATGTACTCCCTCATCCTGGACAAGGCCCATAAGGTGCAGGGTGGAATTCTTCTGTAAAGCTTTTCTGAAAAAACCGGCTATTGCCTTATTTTTCAATAAGCCCTTTTCTATTCCTTTATTTACACGCATGAGGCTCTGATACACTTGCCTGCCTGAACCTATGGTCAGATGACCCACCTCAGAATTCCCCTGATAACCCTCAGGAAGCCCTACTGCTGAACCTGAAGCCTTAAGGACTGCATGATCATAGCTTTTCAGAAAACGGTCATAATTTGGTGTCTTAGCTATAGCTGGCGCGTTTCCCTCTTTCTTTTTTCTTATACCCCATCCATCGCAGATGGCAAGTACCAATGGCCCCATAAATTTTTTCCAGGACAAAAGATATATAAAATTACCGTAAAGGGACTTTATATTCCCTTCTCAGATAGTTCCGAAGGCTCCTGACAAAAAAATCATACTCTTGTGATATTTTGGTTGATTTTTCAAGTTGGTATAACGGACCATCAAACCTGATACCCCTGGCTTCTTTTGCAACCTTTTGATTTCCAAGCAAAGAGATTTGCTGAAAAAGAACAGGATAAACATCAGGCAAGCTTTCTCTTGCAGCAAAGAAATTCAGGGCGTCATACACAAAATTGACCTGCCTAACAACCTTAGTGGTTTTTTCTGCAACTGCCTCATAAACCTCCTCCATATCCTCATCAGAAGGAGTTTCCTGCTCAATAACTCTCTCAAGTGAAGTAAATATCCTGCGACTCTCCTTGTTCTTGAATTCCTTCACATGAAGATTGAAATAAAGATCAAGATGATCCCTTGCATTAGATATAACTGCTTCTGCAATAGCTTGACCCACCTTTTCAGGTTCATCATCCATGAGATTCCTCACCAGTTCATAATAGTTTTTCATTCATATCAACCGCATCTTAGTCAGTTCAGCAGCCATCACAGGTATGAGGCCACGATATATCTCATCTTCTGAAACAGAAATATGTGCATATTCATCAAAGATAGGTAATTTCTCAGCCATGTGCGCAACTCCTGAAGAACGCTCATTCAGGTGCCTGCCTACTTTTGTCGAAGACCTTAATTGTTCCATTGCACTCAATGCCACAACCTTGCTTCCATGACCGAATCTTCCAAGGATAAGGCCCATTTCATCAAGGTTATACAAATGGCATTCATCAACTATTCCATATGTCTGCCTGTATGTCGATCCCTTGATATCCACAATCACATCATACTCTATTATTCCGTCATTCTCCAGGGTTGAGACAAAATCCTCTACCCTTGTCTTATGCTCTGGATGGATCTTTGAATAATCAGTAAATATCTCACGAAGCGCACGTTTTGCAGGCTGTATCTTATCATGTATCTTTGCTGCCTTGTCCCCTTTCCTGAATCCAATATCTCCCTCTGCTGTAGCAAGGCTTCCAAGATAGAGTATCTTCTCATACTTACCCTGATTGACCATGTATAGTCCCGCAACAAGCGCCCATAAGGTCTTGCCAAAACCGCCTTTAGCATCAACACTCAACACCCCTATATCAGGATTAAGCAAATGATCCAAAAAAGGTTTCTGCTGCCCCTGTGGATAAAGGTAATTATTGAAAGGCAATTCCAAAATATCCTCATAAGTCTGCACAGGCGCCCTTCCCCCTTCCGGAAAAATTAATCCCCTATTTTCCAGGTCAGAGAACAGTTCCCTAAGTTTCTTCTGCTTGTTGGATTTTTTCTTTTTGCTCCGGTTATAAGAATCAATCATCTTCTGGTGATGCGTATATTCTCCTTCACTGATTAACCTATTCTCATATAATGAGTCCACAATTCCTGCAAAATGTGGTAAATGTCCATTGAGTTTAGGATTATATTCTATGTTCGTGATCTTATCTTCTTTTTTCTGCTCAGAAGAATACATCCTGTTCAAGAAAAAATCAAGGAATTCCTCATAAAAGTTCAGCTGCCTTAGTTCCTTTTTCTTTTTATCATACACACGATAATCAGTGAACTTTATTTCTCCTTCCTTCTTTCGTCCATCACCAACTGATATCTGAAGCACATTGTTTGAAGAGAAGAATGACTCATCAAAGAACAATCCACAGTCTGAATCATTGACTGATACAACAGGTTTCGAAAGAAGCTTACGCCCTGCTGTAAGGCTGACCTGGGTTTCATAAAGCCCAGGGTTATTTTGAAGAGGATTTCGAACCTCCCGGAACCTGAAAGAATCTGTCTGTATTCCATAAAAGCTTGCAGAATTTCCAGCACCAATATCATCACTGATAAAACGCACGTGCTTATAGAAAGGATTTCTCTCAAGAAATTTCAGGGTTGTAGCAACAAAGATCATGTCATCATTTGGTGGATCCCAGCTCTCATCAAGATAATTGACCACATCATCTTTTGTCACATCCATGATATAGACATTAGCACCATTCTCAAGGGTTATAGGCACTTCCCCCTGCCGTACACCCTTTGCAGTCTCAAAATCCCCATAGAAATCACTGCTTTTCAAGAAGCCACTTATTGATTTTTGGGCATACCGTGCCTTTGCCTGGTCTTCCGGCTGCTTGCGTGGATTATCCTTGATATTGTCAAGCTCCCTGAAGAGTTTACGTGTAAGCAGTATATCATGGGGTTTCTTGAACCTGAAGAATAATTCACTGGCAAGGGAATCCTCACCAGCCTCATTATACTCCGGAACCTTGTGCAGGTTACCGCTCAAGAGATAGATAAAGCTCGAGTTCTGCATTGCCACATTCGTGTCAGGAACCCGTAAACCTATCTCCCCTTTGGATCTGAGTCTCTCTATCTCCACTATAGTTTCATCTAGACTGATTCTTCTTCCCCTCCCAAATAAAAGTTACTGTATTTCAAACACAGGCGGACGATTCACATCCTCAACAGTTATGGTTACCTGTTTCTCGACTGTGGCAGTCCCGTCTGTAACTGTTATCGTAACCAGATGCACCCCTGCATCGTCATAAGTGGTCTGATAAGTATTCTGATCCATCCATCCACTGTAAGTTACATTAAGGGAATCACCATCAGGATCACTTATCTCTGGTTCAAGAACAACCAAATCCCCTTCATCATAAGTCTGATTCTCTATTGAGATGACAGGTGGCATGTTTGCTGCAGTAACAAGTATGGTAAATGAATCAGTAACAGTTTCAACACCATCACTTGCAGTGACATCTACTTCATATTTACCAGCATCACCGATTGTAGTATTCCAGTATCCAGCGTCCATAGGTTCAGTAAAGCTTACTGTGACCTCATCGCCATCAGGGTCTGAGACTTCATACCGTGGTTCAGCAACCTCTCCCTCTGTAACAGATATATCAGAGAGACTCTCTATTACTGGTGGCCTGTTTCCTGGCTCAACCACGATTCTCACTGTTTTTGAAACAACATCGATACCGTCAGAAACGCTTATTTCAGCAAAATACTCTCCTGCATCACCTGCTTGTGTCTGCCATGTGCCATTCTCACCAAGTGGTTCAGAGAAGCTATAAGTCAACTCATCGCCATCAGGATCAGTCGCTGAGAGATTGAATGATACAATCTCACCCTCTGTGACTGTCTTTGTCATCACAGGTTCCTCACTCAGGCTTTCATTGCTTGTGTCAGTTACATTTGCACCTGAATTATCTGCAGTTTCATTTACATCAGAATCTGTTTGATCATCGACAGTTTCATTAGCAATGTCATCCAAAGAATCCTCTTCTGAATCATTTACTGAATCATTTACTGAATCATTTGAAGTTTCATTTGAAGTTTCATTAAGATCAATAACATCCGATTCATTTATTGAATCGTTCACAACACTTGCAATGACACATACAGTGTTTCCATTCACATCTGTCATTGGTCTTGCAGGTGGTTCACACTGCGCATCCAGTGATTGGCACCCTGCTAAAAATAAGATCATTATGATAGGAACTATTTTAATATTCATCAACACACCCCCTGTTACTATTATTCAAGACTCATGATATATTTAAACTTTGCGGTAGTTAATAAATGCAAGCTCAACTTAACAGAAAGATTTATAGATATTTTAAAAAACCTACCTTTCATGAAACAGTTAATATTACTTTTACTTTTGATAATCCTGGGTTGCCAGGAAAGCCAGGACTTCCAAGAGGAGCTTCTCACAAAAGCAAAGGCAGAGATCAAAGAATCCAAAGTATACAACACCTATAATGGCATGAACCTTCTTCCTGTATCAAGCCCTATTGTAAGAGACTGTGATGAATGTTACAGGGCAGGATTCATTTTCGACACCAATATAGACCTTCCAGTAGAACAGGTTGCTGTGACTGTTGACTTCAAAGGCACCAACATAACAAACATCCATTACCAGGAAAAATTAAACAAGACAATCAGCAATTATAAAGAATGCGTAGAATCAGGCTACAACCATGATGAGAAGAACTGCTATACCTTAAACCAGAAATTCACCAAACCCTTTTGCGAGGATCAATGCGGTGATGGATACTGCGATGAAGTTGTCTGCATGGGAGAAGGATGCCCCTGCCCTGAAACAAAAGAGAACTGCCCGATTGATTGCCTCAAATGAGATATCCCCGCATCCGTGATATAGCAAACAAGACTGATTCTAAAGGAAACATACTATGCAGGAACTGCCAAAATCCTGTTCCAAAAGGAAGACGCAATTACTGCTCCAAATCGTGTCTTTTAGAATTCAACCGCAACAACACCTGGCGATTTGTGCGAAAAGATGTCCTTAGAAGAGACAATTATCGTTGCAGCATCTGCAGGAAACGTTTCAGGAAGAATGAACTTGACATAGACCACATAATCCCGGTCAGGATGAGTGGTGACCTTTTTGACAAGGATAATCTTCGCACCCTCTGCAAGGAATGCCACCGCATGAAAAGCAACCTAGACTCCTGGGCGCTTAAGGAAGATTCCTCCGATAGCAAGATTGATGAGGATAATGATAAAGAAAGTTTCCCTGAAGAAATCATACGGGTAAAGGCTAACAAGAAGCTGGTCAGCAGGGAACTGCCAGACTCCTTTGAAAAGGATCCTGTGAAAGAAATCAAAAGAGAAAGAAAAGAATAACCAGCACACGAGCAGCATCACCTGCAACAGGATTGTGCTCACACCTGCATAAAGAAAGAAAGATGACAGGAACTTTTTCTTATGAAGCCTGTAAAGGAATATGAAAAGCACTGATGACACCAGAAAAAAGAGAAAGAAAAGAAACTGGAATGATCTGAACACCCTTCTCACCTCATACATATGAGTCTTTTCTTCCACAGTCATATCCGGCAGGGTTTCCCCTCCTGCAAGAAATTCAATAATCTCCCTGTCAAGAGAAGTCTTGTTCTCGACCACGGAATGCCTCTCAATCATGAACTCATGATATAAAGGATTAAAAGAAAGAAGCAAGGTCACGAAAAGCGTGAGTACAAAAGGAACTAAGATCACAAGAATAAGGAAGAATAAAGATATTAACCTATCTGGCTTGTGAGCCATCTGGCATGTCAACCCTCGGTGACTGTTTATTATCATCCAAAAGATCTATCCCGTTGCATTGGAGTTTCCCGGACTTTATTCGCAGGTCCATCGAGGAGAAATCCTTGATATCAATAAGTTCTTCCTGCGGCTCGTAATCAACCGGAACAAATAATTTCCCCTTTTCACTGGAATGCCCCACAAGACGAACCACACCTTCAGACTCTGCTGCAAGAAGCATGCCCTCGCTCTTCTCCCCCCTCAATTTTGCAGGTTTCAGGTTAGCAACCAAAACTACAGACTTACCCTCAAGCTCATCCACTGTATAATATGAGCGAAGACCTGCAACCACCTGCCGCTTTTCATCCCCAAGATCAACATCAATCAGGTAAAGCTTATCTGCAGTGGGATGATTCCGCACACCCAATATTTTCCCAGCTTTCAGTTTAAGAGGGAATGAACGCTTTCCACTGAACCGCTTATGCATGACAGAGACAAAATCATCCTCAACCCTTGCAAACAAGAGTTTCTGTTTAACCTGAGTTTCACTTATATCTGATCCTAACTTATCCCAACCTCCTTTCTCAAGACCAAATATACCTTCTATCTCTTCAGCAGTCTTTGGCATGTAAGGCTCGATCAATATGGCAAGGTCCCTGCAAAGACAAGCAAGACTATGCAAAGCAGTTCTGGCCTTTTCAGGGTTCTCCTTAATTGCCTTCCATGGTTCCTGTTCCTGGAAATACTGGTTGCCTATCCTTGATATGTGCATTATCTGCTTGAGCCCTTCCTTAAGCTCACGATTTTCCAAAAGCTCAGTTGCCTTCCTGGTCTCTTCAGAAAGAATCTTCATAAGATCAGTATCAACAGGTGCATCAGGAACAAAACCAAACTGCCTCGAGATGAAAGTTGCAGTCCTGTTTACAAGATTTCCCAGGTTTGCAACCAGCTCATTATTCACCTTCTCCTGGAAATCACTCCACGAGAATTGCGTATCAGCACGCTCAGGCCGAACCCGCAACAAGTAATAACGAAAAACATCCGATGGGATATCAAGCTCAAAAAGATCGGTCCCAAAAACACCTATTCCCCGGGATTTCGAAAATTTCGAATGCTCATAATTAAGATATTCTGTTGCACTAAGACTGTCAAGCATAGTGTACTTATCCCCTGTACCCAGAAGGGTTGCAGGAAATATGATCGTATGAAAAGGCACATTATCCTTTCCCATGAATTGCACAAGTGAAGCATCACCAAACCACCAATCCTTCCAAGCATCTCCCAAGTGATCTTTAGTGATTGAGATATAACCGATTGGCGCATCAAACCAGACATAGAAAACCTTGTCCTTGTATTTTTCAAGAGGAATCGGAACACCCCATTTAAGATCCCGTGATATTGCCCTGCTCTTCAGACCCTCATTAAGCCACCCTTGAGTGATTGTCCTTGCATTCTGGGACCAATTAGGACTGCACTCTTCAATCCACTCTCTTAGCTTGCCTTCAAGTTCTGGCAGATTCAAGAACAAGTGCTCACTTTCTTTCAATTCAGGCGCGCTCCCGCAGACCTTGCAGCGTGGATCCTGCAGCTCAGGAGCATTCAAAAGCTTACCACAACCATCGCACTGATCCCCTCTTGCATCCTCAAACCCGCAATAAGGGCATGTGCCTTCCACAAACCTGTCAGCAAGAAACTTGTCACATGTCCGGCAGAACAGTTGCTCTACTTGTTTCTCCTCGATATAGCCATTCTCGTGGAGTTTAAGAAAGATCTCCTGTGTTATCTCGACTTGCGTATTTGTTGCGGTCCGGCCGAAACTGTCAAAGGATATGTTGAACCACCGGTATATATCCCTGTGAATCTTATAGTATTTGTCACATATCTCCTGAGGAGTTACACCCTCTTCCAGAGCCTTTGTCTCAGTCGCTGTCCCATGCTCATCAGTCCCGCAGATATACAGTGTCTCATAGCCCCTGCTCCGGCAAAACCTTGCATATACATCAGCAGAAAGAACAGCGCCTATGATATTTCCCAGATGAGGGATATTATTTGCATAAGGAAGTGCACTAGTAATCAAAACTTTTTTTGCCATTGCCTAAGTTAAAAAGAAGTAATATAAATAACTTAGCTCTCTCGAAGAGTTTTCAGCTCAGCCAGAATCTCTTTTTGTTTCACACTGCTCACTGGATTAAAATTCTCATCTACTACTTTGATTGCCATGCACGTAAAAACCCGTCAGAGTTTATAAAGATTTCGTTATGTTACCACTATAAAGTTAAAATACCTCTCGCACGAGATTATCCCACGGATGAACATA
>CAYYOI010000019.1:0-28351 GCA_964473285.1 uncultured Methanosarcinales archaeon
AAAATGGTTATGATCAGCTAGAAATCATAATGTTGAAAGGATATCTACACACCCGATCTTTCAAAATTTTTAAAAAGGCGCTTCGAGTTTGCCCACTTATATCACGATTTTGTAAGCAATGAATCGATAATCGACAGCCAGTTCCTGCTGCTGAAAGATGGTATGGTTAAGACAATCCGCATCGAAAAAGTGTACCAAGACCTTGAGAATGCACTGAACCTTGCAAAACTCAAGACGGAGGCAAAATTAAGGATATGCTCGTAATTGTGACGTACAGAATGGATTCATGAATGATAATACAAGACAGGTCATACCACGAATACACGGACTGCTTGAGAAGAAGCTATTTGATCATGTGGTATTCACCCAATTCGTGAATGCGGAGAACAGCCCATACGAGCGGTTCATCAAGTGGAGCGGGATGAAAACCCAAGAGGAAATAGACATTGTTGATGAATTGAAGCCGTATGTACAGCAAAGCTTTGTGAAGAATTTCTACACCTGTTTTACTCCTGAATTTGAGAGTTATTTTTCTAAACAACATATTGAGCGCCTGTTCTTTGTTGGGGTGGATACCAATATCTGTGTCACCAAGTGTGCTGTTGATACGTTCGAACGAAGCATGCCAAGCTATGTCCTGGGACATTACTGTGCAAGCCATAGCGGCAAACACCTTCATGAGTTTGCCCTAGAGAACCTTGAGAAATACATTGGAAGGGAATATGTCATCAGAGAACCCATTGAGGAAGCCTCATGAGCGTGAAAGACCAATGTAAGGAAATCATGCACCGATTGTTCGGCGAAGCGTCAGCAGCATTGGTGGATGAGATGGATGAAGAAACCTGCGTTGAAAAGTGTAAGAAGAAGACAGCAGATTATCTGGGGCAAGCAATTGCTGACTACGAATTCTCAAAAGTAAAGTAATTATTCTACGAAAAATATATATATCCTGCAATTATTGTAAGTGACATGAAACGGAAGCTAAACAGGGTTGGCCTAAATACCCTCACTATAAGCATACCAAGCAAATGGGCAAAAAAGAACAATCTTTCTGCAGGGGATGAACTCAGGGTAAACGAGGGAGAGCAAGAATTGATTGTTTCTGTTGAGAAACCTGCAAAAAAGATCAAAAGCGCACGACTCGACCTGGACAAATTCAATAAGATGATGGTGAACCGGTTCTTTCATGAGTTCTACCGGCAGGGTGTCGAGGAGATAGTGGTACATTATACAAAACCAAATCTTATCGACTACAAGGACCAGGGAGAGAAGGAGATTCCTGTTGACCAGCACATAAAACGACTTATCGAACGGTTCATAGGGATGGAAATAATCTCCCAGACCCAGGGAAAGATTGTGATACAAAGCCTTATGGCTAAGGATGAGGCTGAAAAGATCGATGTAGTCAAGAGACGTATCTACTACCTTATAAAAGAGTATCTTGAAGAATTCCTTAAAGCAATGGATTCGGATTTTGAAGCGTTCCATCAAAAGAATTATGATTATCATGACAATATCGTGAAATTCATCTGCTACTATCTGCGGTTACTGCATTTCTCAGATACATCCCCAGAGATGAAGAGCAGATTGTTTGGATTGTATACAATCATCGACAAGATGATTGATAAGCTCAGGCACACCAGCGAAAGGGTTGCTGAAAAAAAGAAGATCACAAAGAACACAAAAGAGATGCTCAACCTAATATTCAACCTATTCTTAGATCAGTTTGATGCTGTCCTGAAAGATAATTTCTCTAAAAAGGATCTGGAGGATCTCATCAAAAAACGATATGAGGTCGTCCATGCGATACATGGCAAGAAATTCAATGACAGCGAAATGCATATCCTGTTAGAGTGCAAGATCCTCATGGACACGATCGTTGACTTCTCAGAGACGTATGTTGCGTTGCATGCAGAAGATTACCTAAGTTATTAGGCCTGCAAAATTCTCTTCAGGTCGATACACTGTATTCCAGTAGATATGTCTGCAATTATCACGAAGTTCCATCTTTCGAAGCTTATCAGCAAAGGTTGAATGCCTGACACAGAAATCTTCAATTGAAGGGCCAAGGAATCCAAAATAAGGGGGGAACTCAGGGTACTGAATCCCTAAATCTTTAGCCAGGATTGAAAGTCTGTTTGGTCTCCTTAGAGGGTTGGGATCAAAAAGTGATGCATAGGGGAGATGTTCAAATTTCTTATGATTTGCTTTGAACGAGCGTTTGATTTTCCTGTTAGTGGATATCTTCTTTAGGCGCTTGGCATAGTTACGTTTCATGTCCTTATCATCTATGAAATCAGAGTATCTTCTATTGATAAATGGATGCTTGCCTGTCTCTATCAATGCTGCAAGGATACCCAGGGAAAACATATCATGCTTATTGGAATATTCACCTGATGGTTCGTACATTGGAAGGAGATGCTCAGGGGCACTGAAATACCTTGAACCGAACCAGTCACGGGGGATTGAATCCCTGTATTCCCCTGGCATGAATTTATGGTTTTCCATACCTGTAAGGGAAGCTAACCTGTCAGAAGGTGTAAAACGCATTGCAATACCAAAATCAAGAATCTTAATCCTGCCATCTGGATTTACGATGATGTTTTCCGGTTTCAGGTCACGATGCATCACACCCATCCAATGAAGCATAGACACAGCATTTATGACTGAATGAGCGATATCCTTATCCTTCTTTCCCTCACGAAGTAGACTATCCAGGGTATGGCCTTTCTCATAAGTATAAAGCTCACCATTATGACCATAGGGGCACACATTATCAGCGTGGAGTTGGAAATCCGGCTCAAAAGAAGGAATGTAGCGCTTGTTGCTTTTCTCTAAGGTGGTTGCGTAATCTATTGGCAAAGGAGTTATACAGAAAGGATCAGCTCTTATTTTTTCCAGATTATCGTATGTGCTAGCCTGTTCTATAAAATCTGTACGATGGAGTTTTTCACCGTCAATCAACAAATTCAGGTTGCTGTCAAGTCCAATATCATGATTCGCCCTCAACTCATTATAGTAGGTTGATATTCTAGCCATTAAGGCAACTGGAAGCAACATATCTTTCTCATTGATGTGAGGCCAATATTTCCTATCAAAGTTTTCGCTGGAGTTCTGGGTGGATGAGTCATTACCTGGTTCATAGATCTTGAAAATCACGTCATGTTTTCCGGAATATAAAAGAACTTTTCCCTGGGATCCTCTTTTGAGGTATCGATTGAAATGATAGGAGTCTCTCTTTCCTCTTATGACAGATCCTTCAAAGTCAAAACCTTCTGGGAGATACTCCATCATAATATCTTCAATAACCCTTTTAATTCAGTTATCGCGTGGTCTGCCTGCGGGTGATCATCAGAAGTCTTTGGAAACCAGATTGTTTTGAGACCGACTTCCTTTGCCGGAGCAAGATCCTTTCCAAGCTGATCTCCGACCGCAATGCCTTCTTTGGCTCGCATCTCTTTCATGATGAATTCATATGTACGGGGATCGGGTTTTACGTATTCAACTTCGTCAATCGTGAAGAGCCGGTCGAAGTATTGGAATACACCTATGTATTTTAGTGTGTCTATTGTTGCCTTATGAGGTGTGTTTGTCAGGGCACAGATGTCATATCTTTTGGAGAGTTCTTCTACAACTTCTACTGCATGTGGTGTAGGATCTATATGGCCTTCAACTGGTACGTCATTCATGCTTATGAAATAATCTTCTTTTGTTAGGCCAAGCTCCAGGAAAGTATCACAGGTAGACATGCGGCCTACTTTTCGCAGGTTTTTTTTTGTTTCCCAGTAAAGATAGTCAGTACCTTTATATGACATGTCAAGCTTGTTTGCAATGTATCGTATATGTGCAACATCGCGAAGACTGCGCAGACGCTCGAAAAAACCTAACACGTTATCAACATCAAAAACGATTACTTTGCCCTTTGGGGCCTTTGCAATATAGCCTTTGGTAAGTTCTATCTCATCTAAGGTATAGTGTATAGGCTTGAGATTCTTTACCTGATAGGATATGCCGCCTGCTTCATGAAGAATCACATCCGGAGCACATGAATCCCAAAGGGATGCATGGGTGCTGGTCTTGTCATAATTTGTATGGACAAACCATCCGTATTTCCCTTCTGCAACAGCACAAACTTTTGCGCCAAAACTTCCTCCTGTGGGCACCTCTTCTATATCAACGTCAAAGCGATCCGAGAGGACCTCTACCAGGTCATCATCAAAGTTATATCTTCCGATAACAATCTTATCTGATGGTTTTACTTTCAATCCTCTAACCTGGCCTTTCTCTTCAAGGAATGCTCCTTTGCCTTGTTCTGCATAATACATCTTATCAAGGGCTGGAAAATATACAACACCTATCTTGGGCTTGCCTTTCTCAGCATATCCAATATGGATTGAGTATTCAGTATAGCTTGTATCTTTTTGGAAGTAATTGATTAGCTCTTGTGTCCCGTCAAGAGGGTCCACAGCAAAGAAGGACTCTGCGTCTTTTGGAGCTGGAGATTCCTCGCTTAGTATGGGTATCATTGGAAATTGAGCAAAAAGTTCCCTTCTTATGAAATGATCCAGCATGTCATCGATGTCAGTCACAACTGTAGCATCTTCCTTTGATCTTATCTGGATCTTATCGCTCTTTTTTTCTTCGAGCATATTTCCTGCGCGTCTAGCAATATCTTTTAGTATCTCAAGCATCAAAATACCTCCATTAATCCATATATCTTAGGCATCTCTATGTAGTCACCTTTTGATATGGCCGAAGCTTTACGATTGACATGGACCGCAGCCATACCTAATGATAATGCTGGGTCGATATCCTTATGCTTCACATCACCTATATATGTCACCTCATGAGGATCGTATCCTGTTACCTCAAGTACCTTTTGGAAAGGTTCCAGGCTTGGTTTCTTCTGACGGGTGTTTTCAGCGCAGATGATTGGATACATGCCATCAGGACCTGCAAGTTCCGGGTGCTCTGGGAAATAGAAATCTGTCAGCTCAAGTCCAAGACCTTCGGCTGCATTTTCAACAGTTGTTAATCGTTCAGTGGTCATGATGCCTAGGTCATACTTTGATTTTAAATACTCTATGGTATCTGCGAGTTCCTGATCTGGTGCGAGAATATCCTTAAAATCAATTGCACTGATCATAGTGGCAAGAAAACTGCTGTCTGTCCCGAATCCATCAGAGAATACCTTTCCATTGGAACCGTATTTTTCAACGAGATGCATAAAATCTGTTAGTATTGCTGGTTCGATTATGTCAATAATGGTATTAGCCGCAACATTGGCATGGTATGACTGGACAACCTCATCGATTGTCTTTTGTTCATCGGTAATGCCAACTAATGCCCGTTTATATGCTTCCTGCCTGAAAAAGTTGTGGGCATCGTTTACGCTCCCCTTTCCAGTACGGTACTCACGGTGCTTATCATATAAGGTTCCATCCACATCGAAGATGAGGGCTTTCATAGAAAGAGGAATAGTGAAGGGGTTTATAAATGTTTCTTTTGTTGTTATTGGAAAGTAGTTAATTTACAAATCAATCTAACATTCTATAGATCTTCCATGACGGGTTGGTCTGGGATAAACTCTCCTGAAAGGCCCAATTTCTGGAAATAGTCAACCATAGCCATACAAGCAAGCTTCTCTGTGGAATAATGGGTTCCACCAAGAATATTTATCTTATTTTGTTCTGCAAAGTCGTGTGCGGCCTTTGAGTGTTCATTTTTTACGGTTATTCCGGTAATGAAGGTATTGCCTTTTTCTGCAATCTCTTGAAGGCACTCAACATCATTCCCGCCGCCTGCAATCAAGGCAACTTTGCCTCTAATTTCATCTTCACCATAGTTATACAAACTGACCTCATGACCAATGGCTTCTTCAAATTTTTTTTGTAACTCCTGGACTGTCTGCAGTTCGGTCTCTCCAAACACACCAGCCATGGCACCATAATAGGGTGCAAAGGATTCTTCTGGTTCAATCCCTAATGCTTTTGACAGGGTTACACTGGTTGAGTATTCTCCGTAATTGTCTAACGGGACATGGAGATTGTAGATGGAAATGCGCCTATCCTGGAATTGTTGTAACAGTTTTCGGTCCATCTGCTGGAATACATCTGGTGCTTTTCTGATATCCCATATGGATGGGTGATGGACAAAGAGCATCGCATCCTCTACCCCATCATCAAGGATGTGCTGCATGACTTCATTTGATGGAAACACCGCAGTGTAAACTTTGTTGATCTCTGTTGCAAAATCACAAACCAATCCCATGGATCGTTGCTTGAAATTTTCACTAAGATAGTCAATAATGGATCCCATATGCTGTGCCCAATCATCCTGCATATCTGATGTTATAAAGGATTCTAGTTTTGAATAGAGTTCTTTTGCGTTCATAGTCTATAAGAGGTTTTCTTATTATTTATGTCTTTTCCTTTGTTCTCAGCAAATTAAGATCCATTGAATCCAGGATAATTATATTTTTCTGTTCAAGGATATCCTAAAAATCTATCGGTGAGAATTCGTCTTTTCAGTTCAGCAGGTACCAGATTAAGATGCTGGATTTCTGATAACAAATGCCATTCGAGTATATAACGATCCTTTTCTGAGTTCTTCTCTTTTTCTTCACCGCCAAGCTTAGGTGTGCCTGAAAATGTGGTTGCAAGAAAGAAATCATGATATGATTGGTCAAAGGGATTTTTGAGGGTCCATAACTTTTTGTCAATTTCTATGTCCAATGAGGTCTCTTCCTTTACCTCCCTGATTGCGGTCTCTTCAGACGTTTCTCCTTCTTCCATGTGCCCTCCGGGCAGGACATAGTATTCTCTTCCATCCTTGAAGCGGTGTATGAGGAGGATCTGCTTCCCATCGATTATTAATACGCGTGATGTCATGATATCAACTTTAGATAAACTGCATTGGTCCATCCGAATCCTGATTGTATAGGATACCTTCCTTCCTTACCCTTGTCCTTGTTGACCACATCATATTTTTCCCACATCTCACCAGTCCTGTAAAAAATTGACTCATTGAGCTGAAGCCACTTTGCAGCAATCCGTTCTGCATCTTCACTGAATCCGTAATCTAACAATCCTTTGATGACAATCCAGTGTTGATTAGGCCATCCATTGGGAAAATCCCACTGCTTGAATTCAGAGGACAGATATTCTTTTTGAGTGTTTGCAAGACCTCCATCACATTCGAATACAGGAAGACACTTGCGTATCTTTTCTGCTTGATCTTTGGTGGCAAGCCCTGCCCACAAAGGGTAGAATCCTGCCAGTGAGAAAAATCTGTGAATTTTCTGATTGTGATAGTCATAGTCAAAGAAAAAACCATCCCACATGATCTGCATGGCTTTTTTCCGCTTCTCTGCCTTTTTTTCGTATTCTGCTGCCTTCTCATCTTCCAGGATCCGGAAGATGAATGAAAGATCCTTTTCATATTTGAAAAGCAAAGCGTTCAGGTCTACAGGCAGCATATGCAGACATCGATTGTCAAACCTGGAAGTCATGTCCCAGCCGGATTCATGTTCTGCGGTAAGATGGAGATGCCAATGATCGCAATAACGTGATAAGTCATCTACAGCGTGAGCATCGTTTGTCCAGTAAGAAAGCTCCTTTTCAGCAACTGAGACCATCTTGCGTAACCAGTCCTTATCGTTAGTCTGCTCGTATATTCCACATAACATAGACGTGAAAAATGGTGGCTGTGATATACCAAGATTGAAATAGCGATTCCTCATAGGTATGATACCGAAACGATTACAAAGATACGCAAAATTCTCTACCATACCTTTTGCGAGTTCAATATCACCTGACTTTATAATACCGAGTATGATGAAATAACTGTCCCAGTAGAACTGGTCATGTTCAAAAAGCTTATTGTTCGGGACAATAAATGGATTGGGCAACCCTATATGCGTATCTTTATCATTAGGGAGTGCAACGGTTAGTCTCTTCTGGACTTCTGCAATGTGTTGTTTTATGTCCGGAATCTTTTTCAGGGTCTCTTCAATGAATGAGTATTTTCGTTCCTTGTAATTTTTTTTATCTTCCTGATCTTGCTCTTTTATACGGCGGTATTCTTCCACTGCATCAGGATGCGCTCGCAGATAGTCACGAAATGCAACGGTCTTCTTCCACTTTTCACTTCTTTGAGTGGTAAGGTGCAAATGAGTCCCTTGACACCTGAAAAACAGCCTATCAGGTCTTCCATGGACAAATTCATAAACTTCCTGCAGTTTTTCTTTCCCTTGCTCAATATCAGAAACACCTACGATTATATCAATGGTACCTTTCCCGCCAAGTCCCGGGACTGCGGTTGAACCGACGTGTTCAACAGGCACAGGACCAAGAAGCCTCTGAATCTTTTGTTTTTGTTGATCGAATATCTCAAGGTATTCTTCTTCATATTCATAGAGTGCTTCCATCAGCGAATCTCTCCCATAGCCTGCAATTTTCTCATGCGTTTGAATATACCGCCCTGCTTCATCAACTCATCGTGAGTTCCTTGTTCGGTTATCCTTCCGTTCTCAATTACAATGATCTTGTCCGCATGTTCGATTGTTGAAAGGCGGTGTGCAATGACTATCATGGTCTGCTTCTTGAAAAGCTTTTTCATTGCTTTCTGGATTGTTTTCTCAGATTCTGTATCAAGGGAAGATGTTGCTTCATCAAATACAAGTATGGCGGGCTTTCTTAGAAGTGCGCGGGCAATCCCAATGCGCTGCTTCTGACCACCGGAAAGCTTTACTCCTTTCTCTCCAACAATTGTTTCATAACCGTTACTGAACCCATCTATGAAATCATGGGCATAGGCAAGCTTTGCTGCCTTAATTACATCTTGGCGTTTCGGGTTCCTGGCTCCATATGTAATGTTCTCATAGATTGTTGCATTGAAAAGCTCAACATCCTGGGAGACGATTGCTATCTGCGACCTGAATGAGTCAAAGCAACAGTTTCGGATATCTGTTCCATCCAGGAGGATCTGCCCTGAGTCCACGTCAAAATGTCGGTATAAGAGTTTTATTAGGGTGCTTTTACCGCAGCCTGATTTCCCAACGATTGCAACTGTCTCTTTTGGATTGATTGCAATGTTTATGTCCTGCAATACCTTATCTCCTTTCACATATGAAAAATCAACATCCTTGAAATCAATCTTTCCTTTGAGCTTGCATCTCTTTGCGTTCTTTTTTTCTGCAACTTCTGGCTCTTTATCCATGAGATCAAGAATCCGCCTCACCCCTGAGATTGAATCTCCCACATAGTTATAGGTCTTGCCTATCCGGGTGATTGAAGAGCTTGCTTTCTCATTAAGGGTTACAATCAAAACCAAGCTACCAGCGGTGATCTCTCCAGTGTAGACGAGATAGACAGAAAATGCCAGTGTCAAGACGCGCCCGACCTGCATGATGATGTCTCTTCCCATGGAATGATTCTCTTCAAAAGTGATACGATGATTGACGTTTTCCTGGTACTCTGCAAGTGCGTGCTCGAATTGCTTTCCCTCTTTTTCCTCCTGGGTGAAATCCTTGACGGTCCGAACATTTATGACCATCTCACCCAGCTTACCGGATGCGTCTTCAAAATGCTTGTGATAGCTCTTCCTTAATGGCTGCAGTCTCAAGGCAACATGATGGGTATAGAAAAGGAAGATAGGTATGAATACTATGAATAAAAGACCCACTTTCCAGCTGATTATAAAGATAAAGATGACACTGTAAAGAATCTGAAAAATGACTGGAAGGAAATCAAATATTGAATGGAACATAAGAACAGTCATGTGATGGATCCCTTTTGTCAATCGGGTGACAAGTTCTGAGGTATTTCTTGTCTCGTGATACCCCAAGGAAAGGGACATGAGTTTTTGCTGTGCTGACTTGAGAAGTGAGATCTCTGATGAGATGATGGTCCTGATACCAAATTGTGTGGCATAGTTGGAAGCTACAGCAACCATTGCTGACGCTGAGAATGAGACTCCCACGAGAATTGCTATATAACTCAAATCACCTTCAGTGAAGTTGACAAGAGTATCAATCAGTTCCTTGAAGACAACAGCAGGAACCAGTTTTATTACTTCAATCAGAAGGGCTGAGAGAATAAGCCACTTGAGAGCTTTCTTCAAGGGCGGCACTAAATCTATCACTCGTCTAAACATTTAGAATGGGCAGTAGTTTACCTTTTATAAGTATTTGTCCGAAAAAACCGGATTACTCAAACTTGACTTTGCCTTCTTCAAGGAGGCGTTTCATGATTGATCTTGCTTTGTTCCATTCGTCCATTGCAAGCTTGACCTGACGCTGGGCATTCAGCTTATCCTGATTAACATCCGGGCTTTGGCATGATAATTCAATGTCGTTGTCAGTGTCTCCCTGTTCACTTGCAAAATCCTTGTCAAGCACAATGCGAGCAAATTTCAGGTGTTTTCTGTAATTTTGGAATGATTCGATGAGGCTGCCTATCTGGTTCTCTTCATCAAGCTCCTGATTGATATGCTCATCAATAACCTGATAGGTTTCCTTGTAGATTGCGGCGTTGTGCTTATCCAGCTCTTCAGGGTCAAGACCTTCATCATTTGCCTTAAGCTCATTAAGTTTATTTGCAAGGTCCTGAAGTTTTATTCTTATATGTCCCATTAGTAGGTCTGTAATTCCGAGCTATATAAAACTTTTGGCCTAGCCCATCATCTTAGAATAAAACATTGATACAGGTGACAACGCAAAACTTTATAAATCGTGGCCTCACGCTTTTTAGCATGACAAAATGCCAAATGTGCGGTAAATGTTGCCAATATATCTCTATTGCGCTTGACGAACCAGAGGACCATGATGATTATGACGAGATTGTCTGGTACCTTCTGCATCATAATATAAGGGTATATATCGACGATGATGGCGACTGGTATGTGGAAGTAAGGACTGATTGCAAGGGCCTGGGCGACGATGGCTTGTGCCAGATGTATGAGGAACGTCCAACAGTCTGCAGAGAGCATGACCCTGAAGAATGCGAAAATAACGGTGAAGGATCACCTTATAACATACTCTTTGAAAACAGGGATGACTTTATCTCATACCTTAAACTGAAGGGTATAAAATACGTTCCGGGGAAACGCGATGCATAACGCTGCAATATCACGTTGCAAGAGATATTCATATGCATACAGGAGCATAAAGAAAGCAGTAGATTTACTCGGAGGGATGGGTAATTTTGTTAAGCCCAAACAAAGAGTACTACTGAAGATCAATCAGCTTAATGCCTCTCATCCAAAAAGGGCTGTGACAACTCATCCTCAGGTTGTTGCTGCTGTGATAAGGCTTGTGAAAGAGGCAGGGGGGCTACCTGTAGTGGGAGATTCACCTATAACTTCAACTCTTTCTCATGTGATGAAGAATACAGGAATAAAGGAAGTCCTGGATAAGACAAATACAGAGTATGTAGAGTTTGATAAGCCTAAAGAATACCAATTAAACGGCAGGATCCTCAAGGAGTTCCAACTCACTTCCCAGTTGGATGAATTTGATGTCATAATCAATCTTCCGAAATTGAAGACTCATGCTTTTACCACTTATAGCGGAGCTGTAAAAAACCTTTATGGACTTGTCCCAGGAAAACTTAAAGCATACCAGCATGTGAAAATACAGCAACCATGTGATTTCTGGGATATGCTGCTTGATATCTACGATTTTGTAAAGCCAAAACTTACAATAATGGATGGAGTTATAGGTATGGAAGGGCAAGGCCCTAACTGGGGAAAACCAAAGCATGCCGGGATCATCATCGCAGGCACTGACAGCCTGGCGGTTGATCGAATCGCCTGCTCGATAATCCATCTTGAGCCTGATCTGTTCAAGCAGGCCCTTGGGAGGGGGATGAGCCAGGCACATAGTGATAATCTGATAGTTTATGGTACAAAAGGATTATCCATCCCTTTTGAGAATCCAAACCTATGGCAAAACTCAAAGATAATATGTGCTTTGCAACGATTCGGAACAATTTTTACAAGTAAGCCTTTAATAACCAAGGAATGTACAGGTTGTGGGGAATGCCAGAAAGTTTGTCCGAAAAATGCAATAACGCTTGATAAAGTCGCGCGAATAAATTATGATCTCTGCATAAGGTGCATGTGCTGCAATGAAGCATGTCCACATGATGCTATAAAAATAAGCAGAAATAAATTGCTCGGATTATTCAAGTGAACAAGGAGCTAATTTTTCTTCTGGAAGAAGGAGCCACAATGAAGTGTCCTCAGTCTCACGTACCAATTCATAAAGGCATTGTTCTGTATCATTCCTGCTCTGGCAAAGCTTTATGTGAGAGAGATATGATTCTGGATCATCCTGTGCAAGGAGATTGTCCATGAATCGCATTGTCAGGTTCTTTTGAAGATCGTGTTTTGCCTGAAGGTCGCGCAGTTCCTGTACAGCATCATCACTATTGCAATCCTCAACCTTGTTTTCACAATCGATAACACTTACTAACTGGAATACGAATAGAGAAAAAAAGATTCCGATTGCAAGACCATACCAGAAGGTTTTCATGGAAGAAACAGGACGATAGAAGTTTATAAAAGTTTCCGAAATGTTTATAAGAATCTGAGAGAGATTCAGAGATATGAAGGATATACGAAACAAGATAATTGATCTTTTCAAAGTAGGTTTCTGCACACCCCAGATCGCAAGGCTTTCAAAAAAACTTAAGGTACCTTCAACCACCCTTCATTACAATATAAAGAAACTTGAGACAGAAGGAGCAATAAAAGCCTATAAGGCAGTATTTGATTCCAAAAAGATTGATGAAGGATTATGCACCTATGTATTGATAAACCTTTCACGTGGAGATTATGCAAATCCGGAGAAAGTAGGAGCTGAGCTTGCCAAGGATCCGAAAGTTGAAAGCCTTGACATCTGTACAGGTGACCAGGAACTGATAGTCAAACTTCGGACAAAGGATATCGATGAATATTATGAATGGATAAAGACAAAAGTAAAAAAATATAATTTCTCAAAAACAAATTCGCTTACATCACTTAAACAGATCAAGAGTGAGTTTGTTATAATGGACTCATAACCTGTATTGCATTAGTGCATCCTGAATATTCTTTTTTGTTATGTCTTCGGCAAAACAGACTGATGGGGTCTTCCTCTTATTTATACGATCTCTTATCAGATGGCTATATTCCTGAATCCCATCATAACCAAAGGACCTCAAACCAAGTTCTGCCTTATTCAGCTCGTTTTCAACCGCTAATGCACTGTCAACGAGTTTACCATCAGATATAAGCTTTCCCCTGAGCCCGTCTTTCATTGCAGAGTCACGATTGGCGTGGACATGATTAATATCCATCAATGGCTCATCAGTCATCTGACTATATGTTAATCTGCCGATATAGAATAGAGTCATTGCTATATCTTCCTTTGCTGTCGGTTGCGGAGACATTGCACGGTACTCAACAACCGGGTTACCCATGAACTTGATGCGTGTATCCAGCCAGTAAAGGCCTATCCCTATCTCAAAGGCAGCATCAGTATCATCTAGGATAAAGGGATGGCTAATGCAACGACCAAAATAATCATCAATTGATGAAAAATAGCTATTTGGTGTTCCGATGCGGGTTTCAGTTCCTAGTCTTACCTCTTCTGGATTTCTTGTATCATGACTTGCATGCCATGCAGGCATGCGTATATCATTATACTGTGTGTCTTTTCCTTCCACTATGCGGGCATTACAGCTTGCAGCAACTATGTAGGGAGAGATCATGAAACTTCGGTTCATCTTGTCAACTGCGTCAGCCAGGCTATCTGCCTGCAGGTTAACCTGGGTCGAACAGAATAGCCCTACACAAGCTGCCCTGTTGAAATCAACTCCGCCAATCAAAGTATTGATGTGAGATCCCCTTTTCTGGTCGTGGAATGCAGGGACCTTGCGGTATTTCTCCTTATCTGCAACCTTTGTTTCGGCAACAGATATGTTTGGAATAACACCTATTCTTACAGGGTCTATAACTCCTCCTGCTATGGCTTTCTCTTTTGAGAGAAGCTCATTCTCGAGATTTTCAAGAGTATAAAGGATGACAGGATCTGTTCTCAACTCAATCTGAGAATCGCCTAGTTCTGTATCTATATGCTCATACTCAGGAAAGTCGCAACTGCTTGCAGGAATTCCATCCCTGAAAAGTCCTAATTCTACTTCAAGCCCCACCTTTGGAAAGGGCAGTATCTCTTCTGTGGGCTCTAACGCTCTTGCTTTCCTGATAAAATTCTCTCTCATCATTCCCTGAAGGAAACTAAAACACCATTAAATAATTAGTTGAAGAATATTCATCTATCCTGCAATAAAACCAGGTGTAATCCGTATATTATTCAACTCAAGATATACCCTGAGAAATAAGTGAAAGCGCAGACTTTTACAGAACCATTATTACCCTGTTCTCATATTGGTCATTCGATTCCCTATAAAATCTGGGGGTATTATCAGTGACCAATTCATCCAGTTGTTTTGCGCTGACCTTTGCTTGATTTAGATCCTCTTTATTAGCTGCCTGATTCAATAGCACCCATTCATCCTGTGTAATGCCCTCTAACTGATAGTAGACTGGTGTTTGCATTGTCCCCATAGGTTGAGGTGTTTTTGGAACCTGTTTAGGGATCTTATCAAAAGACAATAGTGAAACTGGAGAAACAGGCTTCTCTGATACAATAACACCGTTCAGGCTTTTTGGATCTAAAAAAAACTTTTCCCCACAGATATATTCAGGATAATATTCGATCTTCACAACTAATGAAAACGAAGGGAATTTTATAAATATTTACTTAAAAAAATTAAAGATACTTTTCAAGGTCCATACGGGAGAAATCAACCTCACTCGTATAGGTGCCCGCGGGTTGGATTCCAAAGTAATCAAATACTGAATCCATCACCTTACTGAATGAATCTTCATGCTTTTCCAGGCTCTCACATAGATCTCCAAAGCTAGAGTAATCAGCATTGTAGATTGGCTGAATAATACCTAACAGCGAGGAATAGTGCCTTGATATTCATGCTTTTCTTCATGCCACATGATGGAATCACGATTCGGGGCAAGATAACTGCCTATCTTATCTTCAATGCGGCTTTCCTGCAAGAAACGTTCACTATTGAAATTGGTAAAGACCTGAGCCCATAGATTTATCTGATGGATAGCATTTTTCGGGTCATCAGCAATATCCAGATAGAGATCTATACTGTTGAAAAGCGGATCATCAAAAGGAATCTTACGGAGGTGTTCCATTTTTTCCAGATGCTGACCGATGTGTCTCTTTGTATATTCCTCAAGGAAATCGTGGAATACTTTGGGATTTGAGTATATTATGTTTGGTTTTTCTATCATCTTATCACCTAATTTCATATATCGAAAACATTAAGTTTTCTTTAAGTGTACTTTTGAAGATTGTAGTAACTGGATAGTTAATATCTTTTTTTGAGCTAATTTTACACGAAAATACATTTTTATGGATAGAAGATGCATCTTTAGTAACATAACTGAAACCATAAAGGAGGCCATTATTGTCCTCAAAGAATAAACCCTAATTACATCATAAAAATCATTAAAACTCAATTTTAGAGGAATGTGATCAAGGTCCATAGATGCAAAATCAAATTCAACTCTTTTATTACTTAATTCAATGCAGCCCATATAGTTATAGATTGCATCAATAACAGTATTTACATCATTCTGATGTGCCTTGATACGACCCTTATATCTTGTTCCTTCAAACACGCTCCTTCTTGAGAAATCATCGTATATGGTGGTTATGAGATGAATCTCATGAGGGATATATGATTTGATATCCAGGACATCCCACTCAAGCTCATCAAGGTCAGGGCAAACAACAGAAGAGATGTTCTTTTTTATTTGGCTCTCTTTGAGAAAGTGATCAGAATTGAAATTTGTATATAGAGAGGTCTGTAATCCCAGTATATAAGAATCAAGAAATCGATCGTTTACTTTAGAGAAACAAGTTTCAATTATCCCAAATAGTGGATGATCTATTGCTATCTCATCAGTAGTATTATTCCCATCCAAGGAACTATCAATTTTCGGGTGTATTCCCGTGCAAACTCATTAAAGACCTGAGGGTTTTTGTATATGACATATGGTTTTTCGTTCATGATTACACTTTAGTTTTAGATCTATAGAAAAAGGTTTAGTCATGATTTTCAAACGAAAAAGCAAAGAATGAATCATTTGAGGGAGAGAATAATTTTGGATAATAATTAAGGTAATAATGAGAACTATAAAAAAATCAAAACCAGCCCTTCTTTGAGTCATCAAATTCCTTTATGAGTTGCTTCTGTTTCCTCGTGAGCTTGGTTGGAACTTCAATATTGACGGTCACATGAATGTCTCCTGTTCCAAAACGGTTCAGATGAGGAATACCTTTGCCTTTCAGGCGAAAGACTGTTCCAGGCTGAGTTCCTGCAGGAATCTTCATCTTAACTGGTTCAGTTAATGTAGGCACTTTGATCTCATCACCAAGTGCGGCCTGGCTGAATTTGATCCTCTGCTCAACATACAGGTCGTCACCGCGGCGTTCAAATATCTCATGGGGTTTTATGTGGAGTACTACGTACAAGTCTCCAGGAGGGGCTCCTTTTTCTCCAGCTTCACCCTCATTTGAAACACGAAGACGCATATTATCCTCAACACCTTTTGGTATCTGGATTTCTATGTTCTTGTTCTTGCGGACACGACCGTCCCCGTCACACATGGGACAGAACTCCTTGATCATGTCTCCTGTACCACCACAATCAGGACAGGTAGAAGTGGTCTGGAACATACCAAAAGGTGTTCGTTTTGTCTTCTTGATATAACCTGCACCATGGCATGTCTCGCATTTCTTCACGTCTCCCGGGCTCTTGGCGCCAGTACCACCACATTTCTCACAGGTCTCATGTTTTGGGACAAGGATTGTCTTTGTCTCACCAAATGCTGCTTCTTCAAGTGTAATCTCTAAGTCAAAGCGAAGGTTGGCGCCTCTTTGAGGACCTCTGGGTTCTCTACGTCCAAATGGGTCACCACCAAAGAAACTTTCGAAAATGTCGCCAAAATCAAAACCGCCACCCATGAAATCAGAATAATCAAACCCTCCAAAACCTCCGCCCTGTGGCCCTTCTGATCCATAAGTGTCATACTGCTGCCTTTTCTGGTCATCACTCAAGACACTGAAGGCCTCATTGACCTCCTTGAATTTATCGGCTGATCCTTCTTCCTTGTTGATGTCTGGGTGGTATTTTTTTGCGAGGCGCTTGTATGCCTTCTTTATATCATCCTTTGAGGCGTTCTTGTCAACGCCAAGGATCTCATAGTAGTCTTTGCTCATTTCTTATCACTGCTTTCCTCATCAGTTGCCTCTTCATCTACCACTTCTGCATCAACAACATTCTCGTCATCCTTGCCTTCCTGTTGGCCAGCCTGATCTGGTTGAGCTTCCTGGGCTTTCTGGTACATCTCAGTCGAAACTTTCTGGACTTTTGAGTTTAGATCTTCCATCTGCTTCTGGATGCCTGTCATGTCTTTTTTCTCTTCCTGCAGCATCTTCTTTAGTTTTTCTGCTTCTTCCTTGATCTCATCAGCTTGTTTCTTGTCTATCTTTCCTTCAAAGTCCTTAAGAAGTTTCTCTGTTGTGTAGACTGTTGTGTCCACCTGGTTGATAAGCTCAATCTCTTCCTGTTTTTTCTTATCTTCTTCCTGATGGGATTCTGCTTCCTTCTTCATGCGCTCTATCTCGTCCTTTGATAGGTTGCTTGAACCGCTTACCGTGATCTGCTGTTTCTTGCCACTTGCCTTATCATGGGCAGATACGTTCACTATCCCGTTTGCGTCAATATCAAAGGCAACCTCAATCTGAGGGACACCCCGAGGCGCAGGAGGAATGCCTGTCAGGTCAAAGTGACCAAGGAACTTGTTATCCTTTGCCATAGGCCTTTCACCCTGGTACACACTGATTGTTACTGCGGTCTGGTTGTCTGCTGCTGTGCTGAATACCTGGGATTGCTTTGTTGGGATTGTACTGTTTTTCTCTATCAGTTTGGTGAATACTCCTCCAAGGGTTTCAATCCCCAGGCTTAATGGGGTTACGTCAAGCAGTAGCACGTCTTTGACATCTCCACCCAGGATACCTGCCTGGATTGCAGCACCTACTGCAACAGCCTCATCAGGATTGACAGATTTATCTCCTTCCTTTCCTGTTATGTCCTGCACAAGCTTTTGGACAGAAGGAATCCTTGTTGATCCGCCTATAAGAATCACTTTGTTGATGTCATCCTTTGAGATCTTTGCATCTTCAAGTGCTTTAAGGGTTGGCTGCTTGAGGCGATCCAGAATATTCTCTATCATCTGCTCAAACTTTGCCCGGGAAAGTTCCTTGTTCAGGTGCTTTGGTCCGGACTGATCTGCGGTTATGAATGGCAGGTTGATTGTCGTTTTCTGGGATGTTGATAGTTCAATCTTTGCTTTTTCAGAGGCATCTTTGAGCCTTTGTAGAGCTGTTGCATCCTGCAGAAGATCTACCCCTGTCTCTTTCTTGAACTCTTCAGCAAGCCAATTGGTTATGACCTCATCGACATCATCTCCACCTAAATGGTTGTCTCCTTTTGTAGCTTTCACTTCAAATACTCCTTCACTAAGCTCAAGGATAGATACGTCAAATGTACCTCCACCAAAATCAAAGACCAAGACAGTCTGATCATCAGCCTTGTCTAGCCCATAAGCAAGTGAAGCGGCAGTCGGCTCGTTGATTATTCTTTGTACTTTGAGGCCGGCAATCTCACCTGCATCCTTTGTAGCCTGTCTTTGAGAATCGTTGAAGTAGGCAGGCACAGTGATAATTGCATCTGTAACATCTGTTCCAAGATATGATTCTGCGTCTTTCTTGAGTTTTTGCAAGATCATAGCTGATATTTCCTGAGGGGTGTATTCTTTTCCCTCAATCTTTTCCTTGTGATCAGTGCCCATGTGTCGCTTGATGCTTCGAACTGTATGGTTTGGATCTGTAACTGCCTGGTTCTTTGCTATCTGTCCTACAATCCGTTCATTGTCCTTTATTGTCACAACAGAAGGTGTGGTCCTTGCTCCTTCTGAGTTTGTTATTATTGTTGGTTTTCCTCCTTCCATTACAGCCACTGCTGAAAATGTAGTACCAAGATCGATTCCTATTGTTTTTCCCATAGTATTACCTCCTAAATGTTTTGATTCTGTTCGTATTGAGCAATTCTTTTATGGACATGCTCAAAGTCCTTTTTGTATATCAAAGGGCCATGGCCCGGTATGATGATGTCTGCCATATCAAGCACTTTCTTTGCACTGGCAATCTTTTCTTCTGTTTCATAGTCTGTCATGAAAAAATCCTTTGTTATGGTGTCTCCTGCAACAACATACTTTTTGTCTGCCTCAATGAAGACAGAGACATGAGGAAATTTATGGCCTGGTGTTGAAATCAGATTAACCCCTTTTTGTATATGAATGTCCTCAATACCCCTATACACATCAATACTTCGATCAGGGTTCCAGCGGATCTGGCCCACAATGATTGCTGCATTAGTAAACAAGTGATTGTTTATGCAGTGATCAAAGTGCTCATGAGTATTAATAACGTAGTGTATGTCCTCTGGATTGAGGCCTTCCTTTTTCAGGCCTTCTAATATCTCATCTTCATAATCATGGTACCCTGTATCTACTAGTATATTCTTTTCCCCATCTTTTTCAGCCTTAATGAGTGTGACTGATGAACAGATGGGATCTATTCTTGCGATGTATCCTTGCCTGGGTTCATGAGTGGTATGAATACCTTCCTTGATGACAATAACCTTCATTACTCTTCACCTGCTTTTTTTATCTCATTGACACGATCATCAGTCAGAATGGTCCGATCTTTCTTCATTGAAACCCTGAAAGGACGGACTTCAGTCACTTCCAAAAGCTTGACAAGCTTGTTATAGTTTATTGAGGAGCGATCCTCGATACTGCCGATCGCTTCATAGAGGCTCTGGTCCGTTGTAAGAAGATTTATTGTTCCTGACTTGCACATAATAAGAGTCTCAATATTCTCATCAAGGCCCATCAAGTACTTGTAGATTGTTTCAGCAGTCAGATACATTGTTTGTTTTTGTTTCATATTATTCACCCAGTATCTTTTTTTTCAGGTCTGTTGTTACCAATTCGTCTATCCTTCCGCCTTCGATTGTCGGGATTACCTTTACCCGCGCAGCCCACTGGCGTAGTGATGAAATGTTATCAGTGACACAGTAATTCAGGTAAAACCATTCTGTTATTGCTTTACCATGCTTACTGCATGTGCCGATCCTGCAATGGAAGGGTTTTACTGCGTGTATGCTGCATCCCTTATCATAAAACACACATGGACCGTATGGTTTTGCTTTTGTCTTTGGCTTGTGGAGAGTGGTGTTGAAAACATCCACTTCCTCAAGGTATTGTGCTTTTAGCTCCTCCTCGGTTATTCTGAGGTAGTCTGCTATCGGCTTTATATCCTCAGGCAGCACATAACCAGAGGTATACTGGCAGCACCTGCCACAATTCCTGCACTCCTTACCGAGTTCAAGAATCGTTTCCCTGGGAGTCTGTTTTTTTACCAACCTTCACCTTTGCAGGACGGATTACTTTGCCATGCAAAGTATAACCTTTCTGGAATTCTTCAAGCACAATGTTATCTTTATCACTTTCTTCAGTAAGCATCGCTTCATGACAAAAAGGATCGAATTCCTTTCCGATGCACTCCATCTCACGGATACCTTCATCAATAAGCAGCTTCTTAAATTGGTCGAAAATCATCTGCACTCCTTTGATGAATTCATCCTTGTCCTTATCATTCTTTAATGCGAGATCAATGTTATCAATTATTGGAAGTAGTTTCATGACAAATGCCTTTGTCGAGGTCTTGATTATATCTTCGTATTCTTTATGAGTCCGCTTGCGGTAATTGTCAAATTCTGCCTGAAGGCGTTGTAGTGAATCTGTTAATTCTTGAATCTTCTTATCCTTTGAATCCTGAGGTTGTCCTTCTTCTTGGCCAGTCATCTCTTCCTGTGACTCCTTTTGCTCTTCTTGAGGAATTTCCTGATTTTCCCCTTGAGTTTCTTTATTATTTTCATCTGCCATTCATATCACCAAAAAAATAAATTAAAAAATTACATCATGGGCATGCCACCCATACCGCCCATGCCACCCATACCACCGGATGATCCATTGTCATCATTTTCCTTTGGTATGTCTGTAACAAGAGCTTCAGTGGTAAGCACCATTGATGCAATACTTGCTGCGTTTTGCAGGGCTGAGCGTGTCACCTTGGTAGGATCGATGACACCTGCCTTGATAAGGTCTTCTATTTCACCTTTCTTGGCATTGTAACCCACATTATCATCGGTCTCTTTCTTTAACTGATCTACGATCAGCGCAGGCTCTGCACCAGAGTTGTATACAAGCTGGCGGAGAGGGAAAGAGAGAGACTCCTTCACTATCTTGAGACCGATCATGCGATCACCCTCAAGTTTAACATCCTCGAGAGCTTTTGTTGAACGCAAGAGGGTTACTCCACCACCTGCAATGATTCCTTCCTCAACTGCAGCTCTTGTAGCGTGAAGGGCATCATCAATCCTTGCTTTCTTCTCTTTCATCTCGGTCTCTGTAGCAGCACCAACATTTATCACTGCAACACCACCTGAGAGTTTAGCAAGCCTTTTTTGTAGGTCTTCCCTGTCAAACTCTGAGTCGGAAAGCTTTACCTGAGACTCAATCATCTCGGTACGCTTCTTAATATCTGCTTCCTTACCAAGGCCATCGACAATGATTGTGTTGTCCTTTGTTGAACGGACTTTCTTTGCCCGGCCGAGGTCATCAAGAGTTATTGATTCAAGCTTCAAGCCTTTGTCTTCGGTAATCAATTTCCCTCCGGTAAGAGTAGCTATATCCTCCAGCATCTCTTTTTGGTCATTTCCAAAGCCTGGTGCTTTAACTGCGCAGGTCTTTAATGCGCCTCTGAGCTGGTTGATGACAAGGGTTGCTAATGCTTCGCCTTCTACATCCTCTGCAATTATTACCAGAGGCCTTCCTTGTCCTGAAACCTGTTCCAGGATCGGAACTAGCTCTTTCATGGCACTTATCTTCTTGTCATATATCAAGATGTATGGATCTTCAAGAACCGCTTCCATCTTTTCTGAGTCAGTTGCCATGTAAGGAGATACGAAGCCCTTGTCAAACTGCATCCCTTCAACAATATCCAGGCTGGTATCAAGAGACTTTGCCTCTTCAACAGTAATCACTCCTTTGTGCCCTACTTTCTTCATTGCATCAGCAATAAGCTTTCCGATCTCCGGGTCGTTATTTGCAGAGATTGCTGCAACCTGGGCAATCTTTTCCTGGTCTTTTACCTCAATACTCTTTTTCTTGAGGTATTCAACAACCTTTTCTGTTGCCTGGTCAATGCCGCGCTTTATCTCGATTGCACTTGCACCAGCAGCGATGTTTCTTAGACCTTCCTTAACTATAGCCTGGGCAAGAATGACTGCCGTCGTGGTACCGTCTCCTGCAATATCCTGAGTCTTGGTTGCTACTTCTTTTACAAGCTCGCAACCCATGTTCTCATATGGATCCTCTAGTTCAATCTCTTTTGCGATACTGACACCATCATTGGTGATGGTAGGAGAACCATATCCTTTGTCAAGAACCACGTTTCGGCCTTTCGGCCCAAGTGTCACTTTAACTGTGTCTGCTACAGTACTGATCCCTTTCAATAGGGTCTGTCGTGCTTTATCATCATACATAATCTGTTTTGCCATTTAATTCACCCCCATACAGCCAGGATATCCTTTATATCCATGACAAGATATTTCTTATCTTCAATATTGATCTCAGTGCCAGCGTAGGATTCAAAAATCACATGGTCTCCAGCTTTTACTGGTATATCTTTACCATCACCTACTGCAACAATTTTACCCCTATAGGTCTTTTCCTTAGCGGTATCAGGGATATAGATCCCTCCCTTTGTCTTTTCTTCCACTTGTTCGCGTTCAAGCAACACGCGGTTACCTAATGGTTTTACATTCATGCTATCCCTCCTTTATGAGTTTATTTCGTTGGCCTAAGTTCAACAGTGGAAGTTGGTTGAGAGAGGTATTATAAAAAACTTCCTGTTTTTGTCGAACTTACATCAACTAAGGTGTAAGATAAAGAGATTTTATTTAAAGCTTGTGGAAAAGTTTATTAAGAAGCAAAGCCTTTGCACTCCACATGAGAGAGTTTCAGAAGATCACGATTGTATGTAGTGAGAAACCGACCACAACCAACATAAACAGCAAACTGCAATGGTTTGGTACTTCGCTTGGCCTCTTCACCCTTAGAGACAAGGACAAATCATACTATAGGATTTTCATTGAGCTCATAAAGGGAGCTAAGCACAAGAAAAGGATGACTTCTGATGAACTTGCCGAGCAATTACACTTATCAAGGGGAACAGTGGTTCACCACCTGAACAAGCTTATTGATGCAGGGATTGCTATCCCCTATAAGAATACATATATCCTGCGGGTTGACAAACTGACAGAACTTGTGGATGAGCTGGAAAAGGATATTCTTGAGTCTCTTAAGGAGATCAGATCAATTGCAGAGGAACTTGACTCATGGCTAGGACTTTAGGAAGCATAATCATTTTATCACTTTCACTCTTATTCCCTTTGATTAATCTTTTCTTTCCGTCTTTTCCAAAAAGCAGGATGTGGGAGATGTTAGGGTATAACCCTGAGCTTTCAAGGATCTATATTTACATATTTCTCCTCTGGATTCTTACTGCCATTTTTCTTATAATTGCAAAAAAATACCAACTGAAGATGAAAATGATCAAGCACCACAGGCATAAGTTTACTTTTTTTGCAGTGATGACAGGGATATGCTTTGGAATTATTTTCTACGGGGAGATCATTGCTAAGCCAAGCCTTGCGATTTTTGTCCTCATGATAGCAGCATCACTTGTGGAAGAGTATTACTTTCGAGGAATGCTTCTTAGTCATTTCAAAAAATACGGAAACATAATCCAGGCAAGCCTTTTTGCAATTATGCACCTGCGATATTCTTACCTCCTCATAGGATATTTCATATTCGGCCTTTTCATGGGCCATTTGAGAAAACATGGATTATTCTACCCAATGCTTGCCCATTCCATAACAAATGCAGTTGAATTCAGCCTCCTGTATGTCACATTCTTATGACTAGAAGGGGGACTACAAGGTCATAGATATCTGTATAGATAGAGTAGAGGATTGCCACATGAAAGGTCATGGGAACCTCATGAAAGGTCTTGTTCAATCCATCCTGGCGTTCCAGGTACAGTTCCGCACTGTTTGCCCTGAACCTGTAGAAGAGTTCATAGAAATCGCGTATGCAATCGTATAATTCCTTTACAAGAAGGTGCTGCTCTGGAGGACAGGGATTAGTGATTGAATAAATGCCAAGACGCTTGAAACCGTCAGCAATCTCTTCTAGTTGCTCAACAATATAATAAAGAGCTTTGGATTTTCCAAATTCTATCTGGTCACGCTTGTTGAGAGCTCGCCTGCAAAAGTCAGCATGACGATTTATGTTCTGGTCCTGGGCCTGGAGAGACTTAAGCAACTCAGGCTCCTTTTTCTCAATACCTTCATAACAGTCTGAGCAAAGGGTGGTCACCATGTGAAACATCCGCTTGAGGATATTTGAGAACTCATCATGGTTGAGAGGAGAGATGGACTTTGCACGAAGAAAGCTGCGGCCAACCTCAATTATTTCAAAACCCATGAACTCATCATTAATAAGAGCCTGGACACGATCAAGATGCTTGGGATCCTGGGTATATACTTCAACTTCATCAAACCCACTTATGTAGAGTGCAGCAAGTGCGCGATGGGTGAGTTTGATAAGGGCATTTATATCAACTGAGCGACGCTTGGTCTCCATATCTTTTGTACTGGAGATTATAAGACGGTTTCCATCAGGAGCTACCTCAATCTCATCACCTTTGTTTAGATTATAGTTTTTGGCCCAATCCCGAGGAAGAGAGATCGTAAGAGAAGATTTTCCACGTAGAACTATTTTGCGGCGCATATATTACATAAAGTAAATAAAATATATAAACATTTGCCCTTTTTTGACAACGCAATAGATTTAAATAAATAGATATGCCAGCTTGGGAAAATGTATGACATAATCATAATTGGAGGAGGGCCTGCAGGAATGACTGCGGGCATTTATGCATTGAGGTACAAGCTTTCAAGCATGATAATCACAAAAGTTCCAGGAGGTACAGCAACTGAAGCACACTTGGTTGAGAATTATCCAGGATTCTCTTCATTGTCAGGAATGGAACTCATGATGAAGTTCAAGGAGCATTTTGAGGCACTAGGAGGAACAATTGTCAATGATGAAGCAAAAAGAATAGTAAAGAAAGAAGACCGTTTTGTCATAGATGGAGAAAGGACTTATGAGGCAAGATCTGTGATAATTGCAGTAGGCTCAAAAAGAAGGAAACTCAATGTGAAAGGAGAAGAAGAGTTTCTTGGAAAAGGAGTCTCATATTGTGCCACATGTGATGGATATTTTTTCAGGGAAAAGACTGTATGTGTAATCGGAGGAATTGATTCTGCAGCAAGTTCTGCAGTGCATCTATCTCAGATGGCAAAAAAGGTATATCTGATATATAATGAATTACAGGTTGAACCCTATTGGCAGGATATGCTAGAAAAGGAGAATATAGAACTTGTTAAAGATACAGTTCATGAAATAAAAGGTGCAGAAACAGTAAAATCCGTGGTGCTTTCCGAAAGGGAACTTGAAGTCGAAGGTGTATTCATAGAAACAGGCTCGATCCCACCAAAAGAACTTGCAAGTGCACTGGGAGTCAATACAAAAAAGGGATATATTGTGGTGGATGAAGGCCAAAAGACCAATGTCTCTGGGATCTTTGCTGCAGGAGACATAACAACAGGCAGTGATGAGCTCAGGCAAATCATCACATCTGCTTCAGAGGGAGCTATTGCTGCACGTTCAGCTTTCAGATACTGCAAAAATAACTCTCCTCAGAAAACTTTTTAAAGGCAAGGGTCCAATATTCAACCATGAAAAAATTTGTCAAGATCTGCCCTGAATGCGGCTCGACTGAAATACGCAAACAAAGGGGATCACCAGAATCATACATATGTGCTACATGCAAGCATACCTCTTTCATATTTCTTGAGGTTCAAAAGGAGGATGTAAGCTATTACCAAAAGCAGGTCATTGATGATATAAGGCTTACAAGGAAAGGGATGGATTACTATGAACCTTTTGAGACTAAGAGTTGGTGGAATATTGGTGGAGCATTGCTGCTGGTAACGGGAATCATCCTATTGCTGATGATGCAACACAGTACTGTGCCTGTTATGATACCTGGATTGATAATAGCAATCAGCCTCATGATGATATACGTGACATATTTAACAAGATAGGAGGGGATTATATGGAAAGACAGGAACTATTCGACAAGATCCGGACATTCAAACCAGATCTGAATGGTGATGAGATTATCCAGTTTGCTCTTGAAGAGACTGTAAGCAACCTTGAAGGAAATTCAGGACTCAATAAGATCCTTGCACGTCTTGAACAACTTGAGACAAGACAACTTGAGCAGGATATAGTGACCAAGAAAATCCTTGAAGAGATACAGCAGATCAGGTAAACTTGAAATTGCCCATTTTTTTCATCATCTTCTGAGGGTCTTTACCACGCATCATCTTCATCATCTTTTTGCCTGTCTTGTATTGTTTTAAGAGTGCACGAACATCAGAAGTTTTTGTGCCTGAACCTTTTGAAATGCGTTCAACCCGGCTCATGTCAAGAATATCAGGATTTTCAAGCTCTTCTTTTGTGCATGAGTCCATTATATAACGCCAGATAGTTAATCTCTCCTCCTGACCTTCAAGCATGTCTTTTGGGATGTTTGCCTGGGAGAATCCGGGAATCATTTCCACCACTTTTTTCAGGGGACCCATCTTCTTCATGGCCTGCATCTGCTCATAGAGGTCAATAAGGCTGAAATCTCCTTTAAGGAAACGTTTTCCCAGGTCTTTTGCCTCTTCTTCATCCATTGCACCTTTTGCTTTTTCAAGCAGGGCCTCAAGATCTCCCATACCAAGAAGACGGGAGACAAAACCTTTCGGGTTGAAAGGCTCAAGATCGTCAGATTTCTCACCAACACCGATAAATTTGATGGGTGCTTTTGTGATAGCACAGGCTGTAAGAGCGCCTCCGGCCTTTGCAGTCCCATCCATCTTAGTCGTTATGACACCAGTGACACCTACTGAACTGTGGAACTGTTCAGCTTGTTTTTGTGCAGCCTGGCCAATATCTGCTGAGATTACAAGTATCTTCTCTTGTGGCTGGATTGTATCATTAAGGGATTCAATCTCCTGGACGAGGTCCTCTGAGAGGGCATCACGCCCGGCAGTATCTATTATCAAAAGATCATATTTATCCTGCTTAACCTGGGCCCATATATTTTGGGGGTCTTTTTCTTCCTTGTCTATGAAGTAAGGGACCTCCAGTTGCTCTGCAATCTGGCGAAGCTGGTCCATTGCTGCAGGCCTGTGGACATCAAGACCTACTACAGCAACTTTCATACCTCGTTTCTTGTAATAACGGGCAAGTTTTCCAGTGGTTGTTGTCTTTCCTGAACCAAAGAGACCAACGAGCATTATCTTTGCTGGTTTCCTGGAAAGATCAAGTTCTGCCTTCTCGTTTCCCAGAAATTTGACAAGTTCATCGTACACGATATTGATAAGCTGTTCTTTCTTGGAAAGCCCTGCAGGAAGCTCTTCTTTTAATGCGCGCTCTTTTATCTGTTTTGTAAGATCAAGAACAAGGCGTACATTGACATCTGCCTGGAGAAGGGAACGCTGGATATCCTTTGTAAGTTCGTTTATCAGCTTTTCATCTACGAAGACTGAACTTGCTATCTTCTTTAGAGTATTCTGCAAAGAACTGCTGAGCTTGTCAAGTACCATTCATCTCAACTAATAACAGGATATTTAAAAAGTTATTCTTCGTATTTGCCCTTGACCTTATATTTATCTGAAGTCAGGACTTCATTATAGAACTGCTGGAACTGACTCTCCTGCTTGTTCTTACGCTGCAGACGGAAGTAAACAATAGCTCCGATTAGCCCTACAATCACCATGAGATTCAAAACCTGGTCCATAAACATATATTCATAGTTTCTGACAGTTTATTTAAATCTTTTGGATATAGGGGTGTGTAGATATCCTTTCAACATTATGATTTCTAGCTGATCATAACCATT